>NZ_JBNLXQ010000034.1:0-1684 GCF_053840905.1 Caproiciproducens sp. | reverse complement strand
TCTTCGTCAATATCGAATTCCAGCGTTTCGCCGCAATTCGGGCAGTCCATCTGGCCATCCTCAATAATATCTTCGGACAGGCAAATCGTCTCATGGCAATTCGGGCAGGTTACTTCATAGTAGCAGTCCCCGTCGTCCTCATCGTCATCTTCGTCCTCATAAAAATCTTCTTCCAGAGAACCAAGATCCTCGTCGACCGCATCCAGCTGGTCAGCCATGTCGTCAAAGCTGTCCTGCATATCGGATACGGATGCCGCCATGTCGTCCAATAAATCAATTATTGCGTGAATGACCTTTACCTCTTTTTTGTTCTCGTCAAGCTCAAGGCCTTCCGCAAGGCCGCGAATGTAAGCAACCTTCTCTGTGTTTGTCATAATTCTGCCTCCTTAAACATCATTTACTGAACATGCATAGTGTTGGTTATGCGCGTTCCATATATTCGCCGGTACGGGTATCTATTCTGATTCTTTCGCCTTCCTCGATAAACAGAGGAACATTGATTTCAGCACCGGTTTCCACTGTGGCAGGTTTCAGGGCGTTGGTCGCCGTGTTGCCCTTGAAGCCCGGGTCCGTTTTGGTGATTTCCAGCTCTACAAAGTTCGGCGGCTCAACGCCGAAGACGTTCCCTTTGTAGGAAAGCACCTTGCAGGTCATATTCTCCAGAACAAACTTGAAGTTGTCACTGAGAACGCTGTGGTTGATCGGAGTCTGCTCAAAGGTCTCCAGATCCATAAAGTAATAGAGGTCGCCGTCATTATAAAGATATTGCATATCCTTACGCTCGATATAAGCGGTCGGGTATTTATCGTTTGGGTTGAAAGTTCTTTCTGTTACGCTGCCGGTAATGACGTTTCTGATCTTGGTGCGGACGAAAGCCGCGCCCTTTCCCGGCTTAACATGCTGGAACTCAATAATGGAAACGACGTTTCCATCCATTTCAAAGGTAACGCCATTTCTAAAATCGCCTGCAGATATCATCGTATTATCCTCCAATAATTTTTTCCGTCTATTATCTTATAATAATTTCAGAAAATTTTCAAGATATTTTTATACGGAACTACATTAAATCCTTTAACGCCGCCAGCGCCAGAAAATAGCTGTTTTTCCCGAACCCGGAAATCTGGCCCGCGCACACTTCGGATATCACGCTTTTATGCCGGAAATCCTCACGCGCGTAAATGTTGCTCATGTGGGTTTCCACGAAAGGAATTCTGACACAGGCGATCGCATCGCGCAGCGCATAGCTGTAATGCGTAAGAGCGCCGGCGTTGATCACCACGCCCTGATAGGTCCCGCGCGCACTGTGGATTTTGTCAATCAGATCGCCTTCGTGATTGGACTGAAAGATATCGCAGTCGTAATCCAGCTTTTTAGCATTCTCAATAATCTGAAGATGAATACTTTCGGCAGTTTCGTCCCCGTAGACGCCCTTTTCCCGGACGCCGATCATATTGAGGTTTGGCCCAAGAAGCACAAGAACCTTTTTCCTGCTCATTCTAACACCTTCTCAACCAAAATATTTCTTTCCACGCCCCGCCGCCTTGATGATGTAGCGGATCGGTTTTTCCAAACCGCGGCGTATTTTGAAAGAAAATGAATTTTCCTTGCCCGCAGGAACGAGCAGAATCGATTTCATAAACGACAAATTGGAGCCGACTATATCCGTAAAGACCTGATCCCCAAC
>NZ_JBNLXQ010000033.1:0-1686 GCF_053840905.1 Caproiciproducens sp. | reverse complement strand
CGCTGCTTCACGGAACAAATCAGAATTGTGGTGCGATTTTAAGTATGGATTTATTGATTCCCATAACAGAAAACAAGGATTTCCGCAGGATTTATGCAAGGGGAAAATCGTATGTCAGCCCTGTGGTCATTACCTATGTTACGAAAAATCGCAGCAAAAACGTCAGGGTAGGGATCACCACCAGCAAGAAAATCGGCAACGCTGTGAAACGGAACCGTTCACGCAGAGTGATCCGCGAGGCTTTCAGAGCCTTGGCTCCCGAAATTGCTCCGGGGCATGATTTTGTTTTTGTAGCCAGGGGCAAAACACCTTTTGTAAAAAGCACGGAAGTTCGCCGTGCAATGCTGCTGCAGCTGAAAAACGCGGGGGTCCTGAAATGAAACGCCCGCTTATTTTGCTTATCAGGTTTTACCAGAAAGCCATTTCCCCCTACAAAAAACCGTGCTGCAAATACTACCCCACCTGTTCGAATTACGCGATCGAAGCGATCGAGCGCTTTGGCGCTTTTAAGGGATTCTGGCTTGCATTCTTTCGGATACTGCGCTGTAACCCGTTCAGCCGCGGAGGATACGATCCCGTGCCGGAAAAACGGGACAAGCGATAACCACTATAGAGGAGTATTGCCCATATGACGGAGATTTTTAATTTTTTCGGAAACATTCTTGGCTATTTGCTCTGGTTTTTTTATACGCTGATTCAGAATTACGGCGTGGCAATTATTTTGTTTACACTCGTATTGAAAATAGTCATGTTCCCGTTTTCCATCAATCAGCAAAAATCGATGGCCGCGAACAGCAAAATGGCCGTCAAACAAAAAGAGCTGCAGAAAAAATACGGGAACGATAAGGTAAAGCTTCAGGAAGAGACACAGAAGCTTTATGACAAAGAGGGAATCAATCCGGCGAGCGGATGCCTGACCACTTTTATCCCTTTCCCGATCATGATCGGATTGTTTTATACCGTGCAGAACCCGCTTGCGAACGCCCTTCACCTTTCCGCCGAAGGAATCGCGAAGGCCGTTGAAATGCTCAAGCAGATTCCCGGTCTGGGTGCAAGCTTTTCCGCCCAGTATGCACAGATTGAAATCGTCAAGCATTTTACGCAGCTGAAACCCCAGCTGACCATGTTCAGCGCGACGGAGCTTGCGAAAATAGAATCCTTCAGCCACGGCTTCCAGTTTATGGGGCTGAATCTTTTGGACACGCCGAGCGACGGCGCGAATATATTCGGTACCCTGTTCCGTTCCAACCTGTGGATTATTCCCGCACTGTGCCTGGTATCTTCTTTGGTTACCCAGTATTTTACGATGAAAATGCAGCCGGGAATGCAGCAGCAGCAGGGATGCATGAAGGGAATGCTTTATCTGATGCCGCTGTTCAGCGCATGGCTTGCCTGCACAATGCCTGCGGCGGTTGGTTTTTATTGGATTATTTCGACGATATTCGGTTTCTTGCAAACCATTATTCTGAATATCTGGTACAGCCCGGCGGACCTGAACGCGAAAGCGGAAGCGCAGAGGGTTGCCCTTCTGGAAGAAAACGAGTCAAAGATGAAGCCTGTTGCCGGCGCTTTCTACAGAAATCAGGAAATTAACCCGCAGCCGCAGCAGAGGACGACAGCAAAATCGGGAGCTTCAAAAACGAAAACAAAAGGCGGAAAAACAAATTCGGATGACTATTTAGGAAT
>NZ_JBNLXQ010000032.1:0-2252 GCF_053840905.1 Caproiciproducens sp. | reverse complement strand
GATCTGAAGGTTGAATTAAGGCTCAGCGCCGGAATTTACAGCCAATACAGCCTGAAGCTGATCACGGATGTCGCAGCTGACGAAACCAAACCCAGGGCACAGGACAAATCCGCGGCATTAAGTATTTACTACGCCGACGCGGGGGAAAGCTTATGGAATATCGCCCGTGAATACTGCACCTCGGTCAATGCGATCAAACTGGAAAACGACCTTACCGGTGATGTCGTTGAGAACAGGGGGATGCTGCTGATTCCTATGTAAGATTCCTTGAGAGACCTTCGCAATAAAAATTAAATTTCTCTGCCTGAGGGGGAGGTAAAATGGAAGAACGCAATATTTACAGTGATATTTCCCAGCGCACGAACGGTGATATTTATATTGGGGTGGTAGGCCCGGTAAGGACCGGGAAATCCACTTTTATTAAGAAGTTCATGGATACCATCGTCGTCCCGAACATGGATTCCAGCTACAGGCGCGACCGCGCGATCGATGAAATGCCGCAGTCCGCCGCGGGACGTACCATTATGACGACGGAGCCGAAATTTATTCCGGAACAGGCCGTCAAAGTAAAAGTGGATGACAGCGCCACCTTCTCCGTACGCATGATCGACTGCGTCGGCTACATCGTTCCAAGCGCGCTCGGATACATAGAGAACGATCAGCCGCGCATGGTGATGACCCCGTGGTACGACGATCCGATTCCGTTCAACATGGCTGCGGAAATCGGGACCAAGAAGGTCATTACGGAGCATTCGACCATCGGGCTGGTCGTCACGACCGACGGCAGCATCAGCGATATTCCCCGGGAGGAATATGAGGAAGCGGAAGAGAGGGTCGTGAAAGAGCTGAAGGAAATCAACAAGCCCTTTATCGTCCTTCTGAACTGTACCGACCCGAATTCAGGTCCCGCGGTTTCCATGGCTTCGCAGATGCAGGAGAAATACAAAGTGCCCGTGGCGCCCGTCAACTGCCTTGAAATGGAAGAGGGACAAATCAGGGACATTCTTTCCAAAGTGCTGTTTGAATTCCCGGTGAAGGCGATTAAGGTCGACATGCCGCGCTGGCTTTCCAGCCTTGAAAAAAATCATTGGCTGCGTTCCGCCGTCTACGGCACCATTCAGAATTCGGCTTCGAAAATCTCCCGGATACGGGAAGTCGGGTCGATTATCAACGATATCAATCAATGCGAATATGTCAGCGGAGCAAAAACCGAATCCATCGATCTGGGAACCGGCAACGCGCGGGTCGCCGTCAGTCTGCAGCCGAATCTGTTCTATAAAATTCTGGGTGAAAAAACCGGTATCGATATTGAGGATGAAGGCGGGCTCCTCGACAGCATCCTCGGACTTGCAAAAATCCGGGATCAATACAACAAGATCAAAGACGCCTATCAGGATGTGCAGGACACCGGCTACGGAATCGTGATGCCGGATATTGAGGAGCTTACGCTCGACGAACCCGAGATCATCAAACAGGGCGGAAAATATGGGGTGCGCCTGAAAGCGGCGGCGCCTTCCATTCACATGATGAAGACAAAAATCACGACGGAGCTGACGCCGATCGTGGGTTCCGAGCAGCAGTCGCAGGACCTGATCATGTATCTGCTGAAGGAATTTGAGGAAAGCCCCTCCAAAATCTGGGAATCCAATATCTTCGGCAAGAGCCTGCACGAGCTTGTGAACGAGGGCCTGCACAACAAGCTGTACAGAATGCCTACGGACGCACGTGATAAGGTGCGCGAGACGATAGAACGGATCATCAATGAAGGCTGCAACGGCCTGATATGCATTATCCTGTAAAATGCATAAAATAAACCGCAAATGTGATTCGGCAAAATTAGCCGAATCACATTTTTTTATTGATAAATCTGCTACAAGCCTTTATAATAGAAAAAGGCTATGTTTTACTACTCGTTAAAGAAAAGGGAGTGTAACGATGTTTACGATTGTGGAGAAGCGGATATTGAATGATTCGATGACATTGATGGCGGTAGAAGCGCCATATATTGCAAAAAAAGCGAAGGCCGGCCAGTTCATTATTCTGCGTGTGAATGAATTCGGGGAACGGATTCCTCTGACGGTGGCGGACTACGACCGCGAAAAGGGGACCATCACCATTATTTATCAGAAGGTCGGGAAGACGACCCTGATGCTGGACCAGCTGAACGTCGGCGACGCGATTCTGGATTTCATCGGGCCTTTGGGAAAAGCGACCGAGCTGGAGGGCTACAAAAACGTGGCGGTGATCGGCGG
>NZ_JBNLXQ010000031.1:0-3113 GCF_053840905.1 Caproiciproducens sp. | reverse complement strand
CCGCCGATCACCGCCACGTTTTTGTAGCCCTCCAGCTCGGTCGCTTTTCCCAAAGGCCCGATGAAATCCAGAATCGCGTCGCCGACGTTCAACTGGTCCAGCATCAGGGTCGTCTTCCCGACCTTCTGATAAATAATGGTGATGGTCCCCTTTTCGCAGTCGTAGTCCGCCACCGTCAGAGGAATCCTTTCCCCGAATTCATTCACACGCAGAATAATGAACTGGCCGGCCTTCGCTTTTTTTGCAATATATGGCGCTTCCACCGCCATCAATGTCATCGAATCATTCAATATCCGCTTTTCCACAATCGTAAACATCGTTCTACCTCTTATTTAAAAATTTACGCCATACGCGCAATCTGCAACCCGACGGATTTCGCGCATGGCGTCTCTTTTTATAAAAAATCAGGAAATTTTATTCGTGCAGTTGAAAGGAGGATTGCCGCCGAGGACGTTAACCACTTCCTCGGCCACTTTACGCTGAAGCGTGGAAATTGCTTCTTCACTGTACCACGCGCAGTGGGGCGTAGCGATGACGTTGTCCATCCTCAGCAGCTCGCTTTCCTGAGAAATCGGTTCAGTTTCAAAAACATCCAGTCCTGCTCCGGCGATTTTCCCGGATTTCAGCGCCCCAATCAGCGCCTGTTCTTCGATGACCGGCCCGCGGGCCGTATTGATCAGGAAGGCGGTCTTTTTCATGAGCGCGAAAGCCTTTTCATCAAACAGATGTGTGGTGGAGTCCGTCAGCGGACAGTGGATCGAAATAAAATCGCTTTCCCGGCACAGGGTCTCAAAATCCACCAGCTCCGCGCCGCGTTCCCGGGCGGCTTCCGGCGTCATGTATGGGTCGAAGGCCAGAATGCGCATGCCGAACCCGGACATTTTTTTCGCCACCAGCGAAGGAATCCGGCCCAGACCGACCAGCCCCAGCGTGGAACCGGCCAGGCGGAACAGCGGAACCGTGCTGGTGTAGCCCCAGTCGCCGCCGCGCAGCGCCTTTGTAATCACGGGCAGCTTTTTCGCCAGCGCCAGAAGCAGCGCGATCGCGTGGTTGGACACCTCGTCAACGCCGTAATCGGGAACATTGCAGACGCAGATCCCTTTTTCGGCCGCCGCCGCGGAATCAATGTTATTGACCCCGATGCCGTATTTAATGATCATTTTGCAGTTCTGCATGTGATCGATGATTTTCCTGGTGATGACCGCGTACTGGACGATGACCGCGTCCGCGTCCCGCACCGCGGCGATGATTTCTTCCTCCGTCTTTAAATGGCACGCCTGCAGCTGCGTGCCGGATTCCGTGATGATTTTTGTTTCCTGTTCAACATTTGGGTATTCAAAATCTGTGATAACAACCTTCATATTTATCCCTCTATTCTTAAAATCAAAGGATTCCGCTGAGCTCGGCTACGGCATAGGCGCCGAGAGCCGAAAGCGGCATCCCCTCTTCGCTGACAAAGTGCTCCACCTTTTCAAAATATCCGTCATGCTCCAAAATATCGGCAAAGGCGGTGCTGAAGGGCTCCTTTCCGCCCACGACCACCGTCGTGTCCCGGGTGACCCGAAGCGCGCCGGAATTTTTAATCGCCGTGATATCGTTTTGAAGCGCAACGCCAAAGATGAAATTCGCGACCTTTTCCTTATCCCTGGTTACGAACTGGTTCAGGATTCTGCCGGAGAAGCAGGCGCGGGCGATTCCGCATTTCAGCGCCGTATCGTAGCCCAGAAGCATCATCTCTTTGTCGTAGGTGTTTTTCTCCACAAATTTTCTTCCGACGGCGTCCGCTATGATGGTGTCGTTTGTGATGGACGCCAGCAGTTCGCCGGTAATCGTCGTAAGACAGCCCGTCATCTTCCCTTCGCCGTCAACAGCGACAAATTTTGTATGCGAACCCGGAAGAATCAGCAGATAATTCCGTCCTCTGGGGTAGTGGTCGATAATAGCGACGCCTTCCACCTCTTCCCCGCGCATAATGTCCATGGTTTCAAAATTCTCATAGGTGATCTTCCCGCCGGAATTTTTCACACCCGGGATAAACCAGATCGGCACCGGGCAGACGTCCTCCAGCAAAACGGATTTCGTCGCTTTCGCAAGGTCTTCCTTGCCGGCCGGGACCACGACGTGTGGAATTTCGACCAGCCCCACGTTGGAAGTGATCATGCCGCTTGCGATGACGCGCCTGACGTCATCGTAGCGGATGTGATTTTCTGCGATTAATTTGTCCAGGCATTCCTTCACGGCCGCCTTCAATTTGCCGTTATTGCCGTCGATGGCGGTGTTGCGGACTCCCACGGGACTTTTCTTCTCGTCCATCTTTTCACGTTTTTCATTCCATAGAATACAGCGTGTATTGGTCGTGCCGGTGTCGACGGTGATGATGTATTTTCCCATATGATTTTCCTCCGTTCTTTCCAGTTCTTATTTTCTGCGGCACGGTTTTTCCGGAAGGAAAAGCCGCCGCGCGTAAATCATGGCCGGATCAGCACACAACAGGCTGTCCCTCTGCGTTTCCGTCCGAATCAATGATCTGTTGAAGAAGCCGCTTTCCATATTGACACAACAGAAAGCGACTTTGTGGCAGGCTTTCTAAAGTGCCGTTATTTTTTCAGGTACAAAGGGGAATCACTGCGTCAACAGTTTCCCCGTTGATCAGCTTCAGGGCGGTTTCCAGTCCGGTGGAGCCCAGACCGCGGTTGTTGGAGTCCAGGGTCAGCGCAAGCTGGCCGTTGTCGACCGCTTTTTGATGTCGCCGATCGCATTGTTTATGACCTCGCCGGTCCATCATTGCGCTGAGTCTTTCTGAAATTTCAAGTGTCTTGCCCGCCTACGGCGTTCATGATGATAGTTTATTCCATACAGGTTTCTGTATTCCTCGCTTTTGAATACGCTTCAAAGGAACCTACGTGCGAAATGTGCATGCAGGCTCATCCTGCCCGTATGCAGATCATTTTTAACGCGGTCAGACGAAATTTTAACCGAATGAGACAAGATTCTTGATTTTACAAACAAGGACTAATAGGCCGCGATGGTGTAGATATGCTTGCCGCCCTTCAGAGGACCGTCTATGTAAGCCTGAAGCTCCTCGTCGGTAAAGCGCTGGGTGACCTTGTTGG
>NZ_JBNLXQ010000030.1:0-4565 GCF_053840905.1 Caproiciproducens sp. | reverse complement strand
TCAAAAATATGATTAAAAGCTACGAGCAGAACATGAAGTAAAAATTTCCATTGTTGGAGCGTCATGCCGTTCGGTATGGCGCTCCAATTTTGCAATACAAACAGGAAATGCGCCTGAAAACGGATGGAAACAGTCCGTTCAAGACGCATTTTTTGTGTTATGTTATTTTATGCGGTGGCGGCATGAAGCAGCACGTTGATATTTTCCTGATAAATGGTGTTAAACTGTGAAATAGAAATCGGATTTCTGCCCAGACCGACTTCGATCGTATAGCCGGGCCTGCGGTAATCCTGAATAAACCAGTCCTTGTAACCTGCGTAAGAGGCAATTCCGGCAGTCTGGTCCAACCGGTAGCCGCTGATTGCCGCGAATTCCTCTCCAATGGTTCTGCCTTCCGGAGGGGCCATATCCATGAAATTCCAGTAGATGACCCTGCCCTGCGTGTGGTAGGCGATCACCAGCCGGAAATCGTGGGTCTGTGTAAAATTGACGACGGTCTGTGTTTCCGGTTCGGACACGGGGAACGGTCCCGAGTATCTTGTCGGACCGGGACCGGTAACGCCGTATTCTGCTTCCGCGTCCTTTGATTCCTGCCACGCGGCGTTATAATTATGGTTTAAATCCACGCCGCGGTTGTTTGCCTGCCATACCGCAGAGAAATCGGTGCTGCCGTTATTCCAGGCAATCAGGTCCTGATAATAAGGGTTGTCGGGCTGCAGGCCGTTCAGCACCAGATCTACTCCGTCGGGGTTGACCATGGGAATGATATAAATACTGCTCTGGTTCCAGATTTCCCTGGGGTTATATCCGTCGCCCAGCGTCTGGTTCAGGGTATAGGTATACAGGAAATTTTCCGTGAACTTCATCAGCAGGGGGGAAGTGATCCATTCCAGAGCGTGATGGGCCGCATTATAGAAAACCTGATTCGGACCCGAGCCGAGCCTTAAATAATACAGGTTTTTCCCAAGGACACTGAGCCCGGCAATGCCAACCTCTAAAAAAGGGTAGCGCGCTTTCAGCCCCTGAATATCCCTCTCCAAAATCTGATAAGAATAGTCGATGTTGGTATCGACTACGTCCATGCCGTAAGGAACGACGATCTGCTGGCCGACCGTGAGGTTTCCGGCGTCAAGACCGGGGTTTGCTCCGAGCAGCAGGGGAAGGGACGTATGGTACCGGCGGGCTATGCTGTAAAAGGTATCGCCCGGTCTGATCCGATACAGGTCATATCCCAGCAGGTATCGTTCCATGACCCTGTAGGTGGCCGGACCGATGACACCGTCCTGAGCAAGACCGAACGCACGCTGAAATTGCAGGACCGCCCGGCGCATCTGCTGGCCGAAGATTCCATCAATGGGGCCGGGATTGTAACCGATCTTTTGCAGCATTGCCTGAATTTCCATGACATCCGTCCCGGACATCCCCAATCGCAGTGTTCTCATGATGGTTCACCTCAAAATTCTTTTTTGAAAACCGTTCGTTCATGCATGGTACTAATGTATTGCGGAAAATCAGGCTTTATGCTATATTTTCCATGGACGTTTCTTTCCATTTTCCGTTTTCCCCGTAAAGCAGCGGGAAAAGGGAAAACAGAGGAAAGTCCTGAAAGGAGTCAATAAAATGCTGAAAATAGGCTGCCATCTTTCCGTGTCCAAAGGATTTCTCGCCATGGGAAAGAATGCCCTTGCCATACAGGCGAATACCTTTCAGTTTTTTACACGCAATCCCAGAGGGAGTAAAGCAAAAGAAATCAATCCGGAAGATGTCCGGGCATTGCTGGAACTGATGGCCGAAAACCGGTTCGCACCCATCCTTGCCCATGCTCCCTATACGCTGAACGCCTGTTCGGCTGATGAGAGGACCAGAAGCTTCGCCATGGAAACAATGGCGGACGATCTTAACCGGATGGAGTTTTTGCCGGGGAATCTTTATAACTTCCATCCCGGCGGCCATGTGGGCCAGGGGGCGGAAAAGGGAATAGAACAGATTACCGCGATGCTCAATTCGATTTTGAAGCCGGAGCAGCACACGACGGTTCTGCTGGAGACGATGGCCGGAAAAGGCACGGAGGTAGGCCGTACTTTTGAAGAGCTCCGGCTGATTCTGGACGGGGTCGAGCGGAAGGAACAAATGGGTGTCTGTCTCGACACCTGCCATGTGTTTGACGCCGGATATGACATTGTAAACGGTCTTGACGACGTTCTGGACCATTTCGACGAAGTCATCGGGCTTGAGCGGCTGAAGGCCGTCCATCTGAACGACAGCCTCAATTCTCTGGGCAGCCACAAAGACCGCCACGCCAGAATCGGGGAAGGGAAGATCGGACTCGAGGCGATCACCCGCGTGATCAACCATCCCGCTTTACGGCATTTGCCGTTTTATCTGGAGACGCCGAACGATCTTGACGGTTACGCCGAGGAAATCAAGCTTCTTCGGAGTGTCTATGAAGAGAGTCCTTCTTAAGGCAAAGCAGGGAACCTCTTGTTTATGATTGCTGAGTACCCCTTATTTACTCGATTTTTTTGAAGCCGGGGCGGAAAACAAACCGATGTGCGGGGGACGGAAGGTAAAAACAAAGAAGCTGAGAGTCAGCGCCGCAAGGAACAGCAGACCTTCCCATCCTGTTTTGGTACCGGACTTGGAGGATTCGGAAATTTTTTCTCCGCTGTAACGAAAGGCAATCAGCACCCCTGAAATAAAGGTGAGGATGTCCAGCCAGAGATAATCTTTTCCGATCATGCCGGCGTAAGTGTAAAAGAAGACGATGATAAAAAGCAGCCCGAGCAGGATGCCGAGCGATTTTGCCGTAATAAAATTTCCGTACTCTTTTCCGACGGCGAAATATTCCACGACGCTGAATATCAGCATAGGGAAAAAGAGCATTTTTAAATGTTCCCATACGCTTTCGTTGATCGGGCTGAACATTCCGATCACCCGGTTGTTTCCCGTCCAATTGTAAAGGAAATGCAGAATAGTGCCAAAGATCATCACGAAAATAAAACCGATCGTTTCCCAAGCGAGCAAATTTTGCATGGTATCCCTCCTTTTCGTTAAATTCTATGATGCGAGTTCAGAAAATAGGAGTTTAAACCATCAAAATTGCTTTATAAAATGGAGTTTCAGAAGCTTTCGTCCTCCGGCCGCAAGCGGCGGTTAAGGGGACTGATTTTTGTATCTCAGCCGTTTTCTGAATATTTTCTGAAAGAAAGGTCAAAAATTGCAAAATAGGAGATTCTAAATCAAGGGAAGCTCCCAATTGCCGTATCGGCTGACTATTTCAAAAAAAGGTTCTTTAAAAATAACGGGGGAGAAAGAATGAAAACTCCAGGAAAAATACATTGCAGGGCAGAAACGATTTATGCGCTGTGCATGATAGCTGCGATCTTCTGTATCGGGCGATCCTTTCATAACCAGACGCTTCCGGCAGAAACTCCTGTCGTCACCCAAAGCTCGTCTTCACAAAGTAAGCTTTCACAAAGTTCCTCTCAGGCGTCCGACAAGGCGGTATCTGAGGAAACCAGTCGGCAGGAACAGAATTCCACGGCGGAAAAGCCCGAATCAAAGGCAGAAAAAACGACGGAACCGCAGGAATCAAAACCGCAGGAAAAAACGGAACAGCTTCCGTCATCGAAATATTATGACATTCCACTGGATGCAGATATACAGGATGCCATTTTCAGGGAATGCAGAACAAAAAATGTCCCGGAGGATCTGGTAATCGCCCTGATCGGTGTGGAGAGCCATTACAATTCAAAAAGTATCAGCAAAACCAATGATTACGGCCTGATGCAGATTAATATCTGCCACAAGGAATCTTTGGAGCGCGACCTGCAGGTTACGGATCTGCTGGACAGCAAGCAGAATATTAAAGCCGGCGTCCATATGCTTTCGTGGATCGTCAATAAGTACAGCAATATGAATCAGGCGCTGATGGTTTACAACAACGGAGAAGCCGGCGCGCAGAAGCTTTGGAAGCAGGGGGTTTACTCTACGCCCTACTCCAGAAAAGTGATTGATCAGATGAATAAAGTGAAAAAGGAAGCGTAATGAATTTCGCTGGTAAAGGTGGGAGGATTTCTCACTGACTGAAAAGCTATAGAACTTTACAGGTAGTGGAAATTTTACGAATCCGGATCTGCTATTGAAACAGATCTCTTATACAACCGCTGTTTGAGCCATTTTCTTACAAAAAAAGACAGAGTCTCCATCTGTAATTTTCAATGAATGACTTTTCAGAACTGTAAAGCGATAGTACTGTCCACACTCGTTTTGTTTCTGTAATGCACGACATCCTTTTCTTTCTGTTCCGGGAATAGGAAAACCGTTTCCGGAATACAATCAAGGGGGTGATGTTATGCTGTGTAAGGTTCGGAATTTCTTGTTGAAGGATGCCCTTCTGCTCGTGATCGGCGGGGACATTTATCTCATAATGGAAATCTGTTACCGTGGATACTCCCATTGGAGCATGTTTGTGTTAGGCGGCGTCTGCTTTTTAGGATTGGGATATATCAACCGTTTCCTGTCCTGGGAAACGCCGCTGGTTTTACAGATGCTGATCGGAATGC
>NZ_JBNLXQ010000029.1:0-9728 GCF_053840905.1 Caproiciproducens sp. | reverse complement strand
GCTGATATTGTGAAACTAATTTAAAATCCATTTTTTACTCCGTATCAAATCCGACATCAAAAATTCCCGGCATGATTCCGCTTTTCGCGATTGAAAAATAATCGTTGCCGCTCACGATCATATGATCGATGAGCTTCACTTCCACAATGTTCAGCGCTTCATAGACCCACTGTGTGGAGCTTAAATCCTGTTTTGACGGCAGACAGTCTCCGCTCGGATGATTATGTGACAGAATCGCGTAAGCCGCGTTATACTCCACCGCAAGCCGGACGATCTTCCTGATATAAATATTGGCGGTGGCAACGGTGCCTTCATTGACCACGTCGCAGTAAATCAGCCGGTTTTTGCTGTCGAGGAGCATCAGTACGATGACCTCGTCCGAACGGCCGATAAATTTGCGGGTCAAAAGCCTGCCTGCTTCATTATAACTGAAAATCACATTTTTGTCTTTATCCAAATTTTCCTGGTAACGGCGGCACAGCTGCGGAATGAGTTTGATCAGCGTCGCCGCCGACTTCCCCACGCCCTCCACCTTCATCAGTTCTTCATAGGGCGCGTCGAACACCCCCGACAGCGACCCGAATTTCCGCAGGAGCGCATGGCCGACGGGATTCGTATCCTTTAAAGGAATCGCGTAAAAAAGAAGCAGCTCCAGAACCGCGTGCGGCTCAAAAGCGTCAAGCCCGTCCTTCCGAAATCTGTTTTTCACGCGGTCCCTGTGGCCGCCGTGCACGGGCCGGGCTTCGTCACTGATTTTCGGCGGCTGTTCCCCGCTTCTTTCCCTGTTTTCCTCCAACGACGCCCGCCCCCCAATCATCCATCAGATTTTTCTGCTGCCCGGTTTGACGGGCGCCGGAGCACCGGCCTTGCACAAAGGACATTCCTCCGGTTCCCAGGACTCCACTTCAACGGAAACGACCGCCTTAAAGGGAACGCCGAAATCGATTTTTCCGCCTGTCCGGTCAACAATGGAACCGACGCCGACCACTTCGCCGCCGGCTTCCTTTACCAGCTCGATCACCTCGCGGACCGATCCGCCGGTCGTCACCACGTCTTCCACCACAAGCACCCTGTCCCCGGGGTTTACGGCGAAGCCGCGCCGCAAAGCCATTTTCCCGTCCTCGCCGCGCTCGGTAAAAAAGTTTTCGCAGCGGAGCGCGCGGCTGACTTCGTAAGCCATCTGGACCGCCCCCATCGCCGGTCCGATGACGATCTGAACATGATCGTGACAATACTGTTCCGCAAGGGCCGCGCAAAGCTCCTCACTGTACCTTGTATTGCGAAAAATCCTGGCGCACTGGAGGTATTTGTTGCTGTGCCTGCCGGAGGTCAATTTGAAATGCCCCTGCAGCAAAACCCCGGCCTCTTCCAAAATCTCCATGACCCTTTGCTGTGTTATCATAATCCGTTCTCCTTCTCGCATATTTCATTCTATTATATACTAAAAAATCGCTTTTGAAAAGTATTTCCGACTGTTGCTGCGGCCTGATCCGTGATATAATCGGGAAGGCGGAAGCACTGAAAATGTATCAAGTTAGGAGTATTTCCATATGAAAGAAATAACCGTAGGCGCAAACGACGCCGGACAGAGGCTGGACAAGTTTCTCACGAAATCCTTCGGCAACCTCCCCCAATCCATGATGTACAAAAGCATCCGTAAAAAAGATATCAAGCTCAACGGGAAGCGGTGTGAAATTTCCACCCGACTGAACGAGGGCGACGTTCTCACCCTGTATTTAAAAGATGAATTTTTTCAGCAGGAGCAAAAGGAATACGACTTTCTGAAAGCGCCGAACAAGCTCACGGTGATTTATGAAGACGAAAATATCATGATTTTAGATAAAAAGCCGGGATTGATCGTACACCCGGATGAAAATTATCATTTTGATTCCCTGATTGCCCGCGTTCAGCATTATTTATATGAAAAAGGGGAATACCGCCCCGAAAACGAAAATTCGTTCGCCCCGGCCCTGATCAACCGGATCGACCGGAACACCGGCGGCATCGTAATGGCGGCGAAGAACGCGGAAACCCTCCGCATCATGAATGAAAAAGTAAAAAAACGCGAAATGCAGAAGCTATATCTCTGCATTGTCCATGGAAAAATGAAGCCGAAAGCAGCGGTGCTGGAAGGCTTTCTCGAAAAAAACGAAAGCCAGAACCGCGTCTATATTTCCCACAGGCCCACCGCGGATACCAAATCGATCAAAACGCGCTACCGGGTGCTTGAAGAGCGCGGAAGCTTCAGCCTGCTGGAGGTGGAGCTCCTGACCGGCCGCACCCACCAAATCCGCGCGCACCTTGCTTCCGTCGGCCACCCGCTCGCCGGGGACGGAAAGTACGGCACGAACGCGATCAATAAACAAACCGGATTTTCCTATCAGGCCCTTTATTCCTACAAGCTGAAATTCACCTTTGACACGGACGCGGGAATTTTGAATTACCTGAACGGTTCGGAATATGAAGCAAAGGATATCTGGTTCTTAAAAGATTTTCACAGCTGGGCGTGACCCCTTACGCGATACTAAAAACCCGCCGGACGTCGGGAAATCGCGCCATGGGGGCAAACGCGGTTGGATCGACCGCCCGTGCTGAAAAAAGCCGGCGCAAATGCGCCGGCTTTTTTCAGCTGTTTTTATCTGCCTGATGGAAGGTTTTCAGGTTCCCCGTTTTTTCACTGCGCTTTTCCAGCTCAGCCTGAATATCTTCCAGGGAGATGCCTTCGTTGACCATTAAAACGGTCAGATGATACAGCAGATCCGATAGTTCAAGGACGGTTTCGGCATTGTCTCCGTTTTTGGCGGCGATCATCACCTCGCTGCACTCTTCCCCACATTTTTTCAGGATCTTATCAAGGCCTTTGTCAAACAGGTAACAGGTATAGGACCCTTCCGCACGGGTTTCTTTTCTGCTCTGTATGGTACTGTATAGCTCCTGCCAGGTATCAAGCATCGTTATCCCTCCAGATTTCATTAAAAAAGCAGCTGTGCGCGCCCGTGTGGCAGGCGGCGCCGGTCTGTCTGACGACGACCAGAAGGGTGTCGTCATCACAGTCGCCATGGATGCTCACAACCTTCTGCAGATGCCCGGAGGTCGCGCCTTTATTCCAAAGCTCCCGGCGGGAACGGCTGTAAAACCAAGTATATCCTGTCTCAAGCGTTTTTCTCATGGACTCCCGATTCATATAGGCCAGCATCAAAACTTCGTTTGTTCCGTATTCCTGAACGATCGCCGGAAGCAGATCGGATTTTTGAAAAAATCGGTCTATAAAGGTGTTATCCTTTCCATCAATACATTCCATTTGTTTTTTCCTCCCCGCAAAGCGCAATCGCTGCTTTCAAATCGAGCGCACCGGTGTACAGGGATTTCCCACAGATTGCCCCATACAGCTTCAAATCCAGTAAATCCGCGATATCCGCAAGGCTGCTGACACCGCCGCTCGCAATAATATGACAGGAAACCGCATGATTCAGCCGGTCCAGCATTTCCAGATTCGGGCCGGTCAAAGTGCCGTCCCGGGAAATATCTGTAAAGATAATATGCTTTACTCCGTACTGCTCCATCCTTTTGGCAAGCTCAAGATAGTCCACCGTTGAGGTTTCCGTCCAGCCCTGCGCGGCAACCTTACCGTTTAAAGCGTCGATTCCCACCGCAATGCGCTCGCCATAGCTCTGAACAGATTTCTTGACAAGATGGGGATCGTTCAGGGCCGAAGAACCTAAAATGACTCTCGACACACCGTTGGAAAGATAAAAATCAATCGTTTCCATGCTTCTGATTCCGCCGCCGATTTCTATCTTCAGCCCGGAATCCTGCAGTACTTTAAAAACGATTTCCGAATTCACGGGATGAGCCGCTTTTGCGCCGTTCAGATCGACAACATGCAGCCACTTCGCTCCCGCAGACTCAAAAACCCTGGCGGTGGACACCGCGTCCTGCGCCACTTTATGCGCCGTGCTGTAATCGCCCTTTACCAGACGCACGCATTCGCCGTCTTTAAGATCGATTGCGGGCAAAATAACCATAGCCGTCTCCTATTCTTGAAATTACAAAGACCCCTTTGTGGAGAGCACCCCGTCGGAAGTTTGTTCAACCGCCAGCCGCATGGCGTGGGCGACGGCCTTGAACATTCCTTCGATCTCATGGTGCGCGTTTTTGCCGTATTCAATCCGTGTGTGGAGCGTGATCCCGGCGTTGAACGCGAAGGCGCGCAGGAATTCTTCCGTCAGGCAGGTATCGAATTCCCCCACCCGTTCCTGCTCGAACTCCGCCTGAAAAACAAGGTACGGCCTTCCGCTGATATCGACGGAGGCAAAGGCAAGCGCTTCATCCATGGGAACAAAAAAGGTGCCGAAACGGGCGATCCCCGATTTGTCTCCAAGGGCCTCCGCAAAGGCTTTTCCCAAAACGATGCCGACATCCTCAACTGTGTGATGGCCGTCGATCTCCAAATCGCCGACCGCTTCCACAGTGAGTCCAAAGCCTCCGTGTACGGCAAAGGCATTGAGCATATGGTCAAAAAAACCGATTCCGGTTGAAATGCTCACTTCGCCGCCGTCAAGAGAAAGCGAAACGGCAATATCCGTTTCCTTGGTTTTGCGTTTTTGTACCGACGTCCTCATTTTTCCGCCTCCCTTTGTTATTGAATCACTGTTTCAAAAACTTTGATAAACTCTTTGTTTTCTTCCATCGTACCTGCCGTCACCCGCAGAAAATCGCCCATAAAGCGGACGGCAATCCCTGATTTTAATAAGGCGAGAAAAATTTCCTCCGCCTGGGCAATCTGAAGGAATACAAAATTGGTTGCGGTGGGATACACATGCATTTTTTCGCTGTTGTTCTTTTCTATGCGCATCATTTCCGAATAAAGCATATTCCGGGAAGCAACGATGTCGTTGATACCGGAACGGATTAAATCGGATTCCTTTAAAATAAGGGAACCGATTTTCTGAGTGAGGGAGTTCACGTTATAGGGCGATTTGACCGCTTTCAGCGCGTTTGTCAGCGTCGGATTCGCTACGGCAAACCCGAGCCGGATTGCGGCCATGCCAAACGCTTTGGAGCAGGTTCTCAGAATCATGAGATTATCGTATTGCTCCACCTCATCCAGCAGGGACTGGTCCCAAAAGTCCATATAGGCTTCGTCAAGCACCACCAGCGCCTTTACCGATGTAATCAGCCGCCGGATTTCCTCTTTTCGCAGCCCAAGCGAAGTGGGATTGCACGGATTGGAAAAAAGAATCAGCCTGACGTCGTTTGCATTGGCGAGTTCAATGACCCGACCCACGTCGATGGTCAGATCGGGATTTTTGGCGTAGACAATGCTTTTCGCTTCCACAATGGAGGCGTAAAAGCGATACATGGAAAAATCCGGGGACACCGTCAGCATCGCATCGCCCTTCATTAAAAAGGCGCCGCAGATAACGGATATCAGTTCGTCGGAACCGTTTCCGGCCGTGACATGGGCGGGATTGACCTGATAAAACTTCGCAAAGCTTTCGCAAAGCTCCGACGCCAACGGATCCGGGTACCGGTTATAAGCGGTAAACGCCGCCGATTCCATGATTTTCAATGCAATCCGGTTTGGAATGGGAAGAAAGGACTCGTTGGCATCCAGACGAATCGGATAGTGGCCGGTAATCGGGTCATACGGGCGCAGATCCCTGATTTTTTCATTTAACCGGTAAGCCATTTCAGCGCCTCACTTTAATCGAATTCGCGTGAGCAGTCAGGCCCTCGGCCTCTGCGAGCTGAATAATATCCTTCTGCGCCGATTTCAACGCATCTTCCGTATAATAGATAAAGCTGGATTTCTTGATAAAGCTGTCCACCGAAAGCGGGGAGAAAAAGCGCGCGGTCCCACTGGTGGGCAAAACATGGTTCGGTCCCGCGAAATAGTCGCCAAGCGGCTCCGGCGAATAGTTGCCGAGAAAAACGGAACCGGCGTTGTCGATTTTTCCGATATATTCCATCGGGTTTGCGGCGCAAACCTCAAGGTGCTCCGGCGCCAGCTCGTTGGCAAAGGAAACGGCTTCCTCCATGCTTTCGCATACCACCACCGCGCCAAAACGGTCCAGTGATTTGGAAATGATTTCCCTGCGCGACAGCTTTGGCAGCTGCCGGTCAATCTGGGCAACCGTCTGCTCCGCGATTTTCTCTGAAGTCGTCAGCAGAATAGCGGAGGCAAGCACGTCGTGTTCGGCCTGAGACATCAGGTCCGCCGCCAGAAATTCCGGACGCGCCGTTTCGTCCGCGATAATCAGGATTTCGCTCGGGCCGGCGATCATATCGATATCGACGGTGCCGTAAAGCTGCTTTTTGGCGGTGGCTACATAAATATTTCCCGGGCCGACAATTTTATCGACCTTGGGGATGGTTTCGGTCCCGAACGCAAGCGCCGCGACCGCCTGCGCCCCGCCGACCAGAAAAACGCGGTCGACCCCCGCGGTCAGCGCCGCCGCCAGGATATCCGGATTGGGCTTTCCGTCTTTTCCGGGAGGCGTCACCATGATGATTTCTTTTACTCCGGCAATTTTGGCGGGAATCGCATTCATCAGGACGGAAGAAGGGTAAGCCGCCGTTCCGCCCGGCACATAGATCCCGACTTTTGACAGGCCGCGAATGCGCTGACCCATCATCACTCCGCTTTCATCGGTTTGAAACCAGCTCTGCTGTTTCTGCCGGGAATGAAAGTCCCTGATGTTCTCCGCGGCTCTGGCGAGCGCGGATAAAAACTCCGGTTCACATCGGTTGATAAGATCCTTCATTTCCGCGGCGGAAATCTCCGTTTTTTCGGGCTGGCTGCCGTCAAATTTCAGGGTGTATCCGCGAACCGCGTCGTCGCCGTGACGGCGTACATTTTCAATGATTTCCGAAACGGCCGATTCCACCGCCCGGTCAGTTTCTTCATTCCTTTGTTTCAGCCGACTGATAAAATCGCGGCTGACGCCCTTTCTCACAAGCTGTATCACGCTGTTCCCTCCCTTGCCCGGTCCATCTCTTCCACAAGGCTCTCTATTTCCGTTTTGCGGATTTTCATGCTTGCCGCGTTGACAATCAGTCTTGCGGAAATATCACAGATGCTTTCCATCACTTCGAGTCCGTTTTCCTTCAGGGTAGAACCTGTCTCAACAATGTCCACGATCGCGTCGGAAAGGCCCAGAAGCGGCGCCAGCTCGACAGACCCCTCAATTTTTATGATCCTGACGTCCATTCCTTTGCTTTCAAAGTAATTTCTGGCGACATTCGGGTACTTCGTAGCAATGGTTTTAGAGGAATATCCGCTGAAAAAATCCCGGTTCTTCGGACCGGCAAGCGCAAATTTGCATCTGCCGAAACCGAGGTCCAGCACTTCATAAAAACCGCTTCCATGCTCCAGAATCGTATCTTTTCCCACGACTCCCAGGTCACAGACGCCGTGCTCCACGTAGGTGATGACGTCTGCGGCTTTGGCAAGGACCACCTCGAACCGGTTCCCGCCGACCGGCAGAATCAGTTTGCGCCCTTTCTTTCTGACGGCGGAACAGTCAAAGCCGATTTTCTCAAATAAGGCAACGGTATCATTTTCAAGCCTGCCCTTCGTAAGGGCGATTCTAAGTGGTTTCATCTTTTCCCAACCCTATGTCAGATTTATGGTCTCAACACGGTCTCCGATACAGTCCACGCGCCTGATTCCGCGCGTTTTCGCATATTCCAGCGCTTTTTCTTTTGTCTCAAAAAGACTGTTTTCACATTTCAGACCCTTTTCAATCAGTGTGGAAGCATAATTCAGGGCTTCCATCTCAAAACCGGTCTCTCCGTGGACCAGAACGTCCGCCGGCATAACGGAATAGAGCGTACCGCGTTCCAGCATGATTTTGGAAATCGCGTCCACGTTGATCGCGAACCCGATAGCCGGCATCGGAAAGTCAAAGCAACCGAGAAGGTTGTCGTACCTTCCGCCCAGAAGGACTGCGTCGCCGCAGTTTTCCACGTAAGCGCTGAAAACGATATCGGTGTAATAATCGTTGCGCTGTACCAGGCCCAAATCGACGATCATCTTATCGCCAAGGCCGCGGCGGCTCAGGGAACGGTAAAGCTCGTGCAGGTATTCCAGCATTCCTCCGGACTTTTCGTCGGAGCAAAACGGCTCCGCATGCGCAAACACCTCTTCCCCGCCGAAAAGGCGCGGAAGCGTGCGCATCGCCGTTACCGGCCGGGATTCCTCCAGACCGTCAAGGATTCTGTTCAGCGACGCGTAATTTTTCGATTCGATGGCGCTGCGGATATCCTCGCGCAGGTCGTCGGAAATAGGCAGCTGCTCGGCCAATGCGCGGAAAAGTCCGGCGTGACCCAGTTCAAACCGAAAATCAGGGACACACTTTCCCAGCGCCTCGATCGCCGTCACGATCACTTCAAGGTCCGCGCGCATTCCATCCGCACCGAGAAGCTCGATCCCGGTCTGGACCGTTTCGTCGCTGCGGCCCGTCAGTGCCGGATTGTTGCGGTAGATGGGCTGCGTGTAAAAAAGCCTGATCGGCTTCGGTAAGGCCTGCAGTCTGGTCGCGGCCAGACGCGCGATCGGCATGGTGGAGTCCGGCCGCATCACCGTCAGCCTTCCGCGGCGGTCGGACATTTTATACAGGACCTCCTGCCCGATTCCGGAAAAATTCGGGTCAAACACATCATAGAACTCCAAACCGGGAGTAACCACTTCATTGAAGCCTCTGGAAGAAAACACATCCCTCAGGGTTTTCTCCACATCCCTGCGCACCAGGCATTCTTCAAAAAGAAGGTCTTTCGTCCCCTCCGGAGTGACTTTGTTATATTTTTTCATCCAATACACCTATAGACTTTCCGTTGAACGCTTTAGTATGGTAATATAATATCACACTAAACTACTCTTTGTCAACCAAATAATGTCATCTGGCTGCTTTGCGGCAGCCCGGCAAGCGCCCCGGCTTCCTTGAGCGTTTCAATCACGGATTTGGAAACCTTGGAGCGGGTCTGAAGATCGTCGACAGAAATATAGGGCCCGTTTTCCTTTGCGGCCGCGAGACTGTTTGCCGCGGCTTCCCCCACACCCGAAAGAGAGGAAAACGGCAGCCTGATTTTTCCATTCTCGACCAGATATTTTTTCGCGTCGGACTGATAAAGATCGACCGGAAGAACCTCGATTCCCCGGGCAAGCATTTCGTTGATGATCTGGAAAGTAGCATAGGCGGCCTCTTCTTTCGCACTTGCTTCCTTGCCCTTCATGCTGATTTCATTCATGCGCCTGCGGACGGCTTCCCTGCCCTTCATGACGGTTGCGCCGTCAAAGTCCTCTCCGCGCACGGTAAAATAAGCGGCGTAGTACTCGACCGGCTTATGTACCTTGTACCACCCGAGACGCAGGGTGGAAATCATATATGCCGCCGCGTGCGCTTTCGGGAACATGTACTTGATCTTCATACAGGAATCAATATACCACTGAGGTACATGATGCTCTTTCATCGCCTGAATATGTTCTTCCGTCAAAAGCTTGGAGGCCTTGCCCTTACGGGTGATCTCCATGATTTTAAACGCCATTTTCGGTTCCAGCCCTTTGTGCAGCAGGTAAGTCATAATGCTGTCCCTGGTTCCGATTACCTCCGCGATGGTGCAGGTCTTGTTTTTAATCAGGTCCTGCGCGTTGCCGAGCCAGACATCCGTACCGTGTGAAAGGCCGGAAACCTGCAAAAGATCGGAAAAGGTTTTTGGCTGGGAAT
>NZ_JBNLXQ010000028.1:0-10195 GCF_053840905.1 Caproiciproducens sp. | reverse complement strand
TTACCGACCTGAAGGCGGAAAGGGCAAAGGCGCTTTACGAGGAAGACAGAAACCTGCCCCTGCGCAAGAGCCATGACAGCCCGCTCATCAAGATGGTCTATGAGGAATTCTTTGAAAAGCCGGGCAGCCATAAGGCCCATGAAATTCTGCACACAAGCTACGTGCCCCGTAAAAAGTACTAAATCACCAGTGCCTCCGGACGAAAAGTTCGGAGGCATTTTTATGGGAATTATGATATAATAATCGCAAGCGAATAGGATATCCGCATCAGCCCCTCGGGGAGGGCTGAAAAGAAATCGCGGTGACAGCGGAGCACGGACGAAAGGGAGGCGGGAACGCTGAAAAAACGGATTGTAAAAATTTTAACAATAATGATTTCCATCGGGGGGCTTGTCTGGTTTCTGATCCCGATCCATTGGGGTGTGCTGAATATCGGCAATGCGTCTGGAATCGCCGTATGCGTCCTCCTCTTTCTGACCGCCGTGTTTTCCGGCGCGATCGGCCGGAAATGCAGCAGCTCCAAAGGGTTCCGCATTTTTTGCCGTATCGTGCTGGCTTTGTTCTGTGCCGGGGTGCTGTGGGCCGCGGTGCTGACCGGGCTGATGATTTACGGCGCGGGAGCGGGACAGGCCTCTCCGCCTGCGGATGCGACGGTGGTCGTGCTTGGCAGCAAGGTAAGCGGCACCGCGCCGAGCGCGGATTTGCGGGTGAGGATCGAAACGGCGGCCGCGTATCTGAAAGACCATCCCAACGCGAAATGCATCGCCAGCGGCGGGCAGGGAAAAGGCGAGCTGGTGACGGAAGCTTCCGTGATCCGGGAGCACCTTGTGAAAAACGGGATCGACGCCTCCCGGATTCTCGCGGAGGATACGTCGGTTTCCACACAGGAAAACCTGAGCAATTCGCAGTCGCTGATTGAAAAAAACGGGCTGAATTCCGTGATGGCGATCGTTACGGACGACTACCACCAGTACCGCGCCGGCAGAATCGCCGCCGGACTGAAAATTACGTCCTGCCCGGTCAGCGCGCCGACGCCGTGGTACATTTTTTCTTCCTGTTACGCGCGGGAGCTGCTGGCGCTGACAAAGTTCTTTGTTTTCCCCTGATTCATGACTGAAATACAGAAAAATAATTTACTGTTTGTATAAAATATGACATAATTGTCTAAAAGTAGACCTGCCGGTCCGGTAAATGCCTAATGAAAGCAGGGAGAAAACAATATGGGGAACTCCCCCAGCAGGCTTCGCCTGCCAGCCCCCTCTGAGAAGGGGCCAATGATATTGAAAGAACGGAGGGAAGGAATGGACAGACTGCTCATTCGCGGCGCAAGGCTTCTTGACCCGAAAAGCGCGACGGACGAAACAGGGGATATCCTGATCACGGACGGCGTTTTTACCGCCGTCGGCGGGGAAATCCCCTGTACGGACGCCGAGGTAATTGACGCGCGGGGACTGGCCGCCGCGCCCGGTCTGGTGGACATGCACGTCCATCTGCGCGACCCGGGATTTACCGAAAAGGAAGATATTCTGACCGGCTGCCGCGCCGCCGCCGCGGGGGGCGTCACCAGCCTGTTGTGCATGCCCAACACCGAACCGGCGGTCGATACCCCCGAAACGGTGCGGTATATCCGGGATAAAGCACGGAGTGCAGACGCGAGGGTGTATGTCGCGGCGGCGATTACAAAGGGCCTGAAAAGCGAAGAGCTGAACGATCTGGCGGCGCTCAAAAACGCCGGGGCTGTCGCGCTGAGCGACGACGGACGGCCCGTCGTCAACACCCTGCTGATGGCGCGGGCCCTGCGCCTTGCCGCCGGACTGGATATGAGGGTGGTGTCCCACTGCGAGGATCTGTTCCTGTCGCAGGGAGGAAAGCTCAACGAGGGGGCCGTTTCCGAAAGGCTGGGGGTAAAAGGCGTTCCCGCCGCGGCGGAGGACTGCGGCACCGCGCGGGAAATCGCGCTTGCGGCGGCTTACGGCGTTCCGGTGCATATCTGCCACGTCAGTACGAAAACCTCCGTCGCGCTTATCCGCGACGCGAAGCGGCGCGGCGTCAGGGTGACGGCGGAGACCGCGCCCCACTATTTCGCTCTGACGGAAAACGAACTGCTGAGCCGTGACGCGGATTACCGCATGAGTCCCCCGCTCCGTACGGAAGAGGACCGGCTGGCGGTGATCGAGGGGCTGCGGGACGGCACGATCGACGCGATCGCGACCGACCACGCGCCGCATACCCCCGCGGAGAAATCCGATTTTCTATCCGCGCCGAACGGAAGCGTCGGGATGGAAACAAGCCTTGCCGCGGGAATCACTTATCTGGTAAACGGCGGGTTTCTCACGCTGACGGAACTTCTCCGCCTGATGGGCGCCGCGCCCGCGGACCTGCTGGGGATTCCGGCGGGCGCGCTCATGGCGGGAGCGCCCGCGGACCTTGTGCTGTTCGACCCCGGCGAGCGCTGGACGGTCGACCCCGACCGGCTGCACGGCAAAAGCAGGAACGCCGTCTTTAAGGGCAGGGAGCTGACCGGAAAAGTGAAAAAAACGGTTTGCCGGGGGAAAGTCGTCTTTGAAGATACAGGCTTGCGATAAGGGCTTTTATGGCAGCCTGCCCAACCGAGGGCAAACCGCCATTCAATAAAAGAATAAACGGAGGAACCACCATGGCACTGGACAGATTGATAGAAGGCATCGTAAAGCTGCAAAACCCCACGGTCGCGGGACTGGACCCCCTGCTTGACTATGTTCCGAACTTTATAAAGGAGAAAGCCTTTACCCGGTACGGCGAAACGCTGGAAGGGGCGTCCAACGCGATTCTGGAGTTCAACAAAGGGCTGATTGACGCTCTGCGCGGCGTCGTACCCGCCGTAAAGCCCCAATGCGCCTATTATGAAATGTACGGATGGCACGGTGTAAAGGCTCTGTACGATACCATCGCCTACGCAAAGGACAGGGGGCTGTTTGTCATTACCGACGGAAAGCGCAACGACATCGGCTCCACCATGCAGGCGTATGCCGCCGCGCACCTCGGCACGGTCACGGTCGGGGAGCGGACCCACGTCCCGTTCGGCGGCGACGCGCTGACCGTGAACCCCTATCTCGGTTCCGACGGCATTACCCCTCTGCTAAGCATTTGTGCGGCGCAGGACAAGGGGATTTTCGTGCTGGTAAAGACCTCCAACCCCTCCTCCGGCGAACTGCAGAACCAAATTTTTGAAGGCGGGGAAACGCTTTACGGCACCGTCGGGCATCTCTGCGGGCAGTGGGGCGAAGGCCTGCCGGGCAAGTACGGATATTCCGGCGTCGGCGCGGTGGTGGGTGCGACCTATCCCGAACAGTTGGCGGAGCTGCGCCGTGATTTGCCCCAAACCTTTTTCCTGGTGCCGGGCTACGGCGCGCAGGGCGGCGGCGCAAAGGACGTTGCCCCGGCGTTTGACGAGAACGGCCTCGGGGCGGTGGTCAATGCTTCCCGCTCCATTATGACCGCGTGGAAAAAGAGCGGCGCGCCGGAAACGGACTACGCCCGGGCGGCCGCGCAGGAGGCGAAACGGATGCGCGACGAAATCGTAAAGGAAATCGGCGCGGTTTCCCTTCCGCGGAAGGGAAGCCGTCAAGCATGAAATACGATGTAATGCTCTGCAAAATTACAGAAAAAAAGAGGCTGACCGCAGATGTTTTCGACCTGACCGTGGAGGCGGGCGAGCTGGCCGAAGCCGCGTCGGCAGGACAGTTTGCCCATGTCTATGTGCCGGGGAAAACCCTGCGCCGCCCCATTTCCATCTGTGAAATCGACCGCGCGGCGGGAACTCTGCGCTTTGTTTTCCAGATTCGCGGGGAAGGCACCGCCTGGCTTGCGGACGCATGCCCCGGCGATACGCTGGACATCCTTGCGCCGCTGGGAAACGGATATTCCCTCGGAAATACCCGACAAAAGGCAGTATTTGTCGGAGGGGGCATCGGTGTGCCGCCGCTTCTGGAGGCGGCGAAGGCCTTCGGGGAAAACGCGGCGGTTCTCGCGGGCTTCCGCAATGAGGAAAGCATCATCCTGAAAGAGGATTTCGAGAAATACGGAAACCGGGTGCTGATCGCGACCGACGACGGCTCTTTCGGCTACCACGGGCTTGTGACTGACCTGCTTAAAGGATTGGATTTTACCGTTATTTTTGCCTGCGGCCCCGTTCCCATGCTGAAGGCGGTGTGCAGGACCGCCGCCGCGCGCGGGGTGCCGTGCCAGATCTCCCTGGAGGAGCGCATGGCCTGCGGAATCGGCGCGTGCCTTGGCTGTGCGTGCAGGCTGAAAAAAGACGGGACGGAATTTTACGGCCATGTCTGTAAGGACGGCCCGGTCTTTGATTCTGAAACAGTCGTGTGGGAGGGATGAGCATGGCGGATTTACGGGTAAACATTGCGGGCGTTGCGTTTCAAAATCCGATTGTCGCGGCGTCCGGCACCTTCGGCTTCGGCCGTGAATACAGCGAATTTTATCCGCTCAGTACTCTGGGCGGGATTTCCTGCAAGGGGATCACGCTCACCGCGCGCCCCGGCAACCCGCCGCCGCGCATCGCCGAAACGCCGGGCGGAATGCTGAACGCCGTCGGGCTGCAGAATCCGGGGGTGGATCATTTTATCGAATACGACCTGCCATGGCTGAAACAGCAGGGGACGGTGATCATCGCGAACATCGCGGGCAATACGCCGGAGGATTACTGCCGGATGGCGGAAAAGCTTTCCGGAACCGATGTGGATATGATCGAGCTGAATATTTCCTGCCCCAACGTCAAACAGGGCGGCGTACAGTTCGGCACCAGCTGCGCCGGGGCGGAGGGCGTCACGGCGGCGGTGAGGAAGCACTGCAAAAAGCCGCTGATGGTCAAGCTGTCCCCGAACGTCGGCGATATCGGCGAAATTGCCGCGGCGGCGGAAAGCGCGGGCGCCGACGCGATTTCCATGATCAACACCCTGACCGGCATGCGCATCGACATCCATACCCGCAGGCCGGTGATCCGCAACAATACGGGCGGGCTTTCCGGCCCGGCGCTGCTCCCGGTGGCTGTCCGGATGGTCAGTCAGGCATATAAAAGAGTAAAAATTCCCATCGTCGGAATGGGCGGCATTTCCAAATGGCAGGACGCCGTGGAGATGCTTCTGGCCGGCGCTTCCGCGCTGCAGATCGGGACCGTGCTTTTTACCGACCCGTACGCCCCGGTGAAAATACTGGACGGGCTCGGCGAATATCTGGACAGGAACCATATCGCCGGGGCAGCCGAACTGACGGGAAAGATGATCCCATGGGAACCATAAGAAACAGGAGAATGATACAATGACACGAATCATACTTGTGCGCCACTGCGAAGCGATGGGAAACACAAAGGGCGTTTTTCAGGGGAGCACCGACTGCGATATTTCCGGAAGCGCCGAAGCGCAGCTTGACCTTTTGAGCATCCGGTGCCGCAACCTGCCGATCGGCGCGATTTATTCCAGCCCGTTAAAGCGGGCGTATAAAACGGCGCAGGCGATCGACCGCTTTCACGATTTGCCCATTCAGATCGAACCCCTCCTGCGTGAGATCAACGGCGGGGTTCTGGAGGGCCGGAGCTGGGAGGAGATATCCGGGCGCTTTCCGAACGAATGGGATACCTGGCTGAACCGCCCCTGGAATTTTGCCCCGCCGGAGGGGGAGCCCATGCGGCAGGTCTATAAAAGGGTATGGGAGGGCGTTACCGGGATTGCCCGGAAGAACCGGGGAAAAACCGTCTGCGCCGTTTCGCACGGCTGCGCCATCCGCAATATCCTCTGCAGCGCGCTGCATAAGCCGCTTGAGCAGATCAATCAGGTGGCGGGTTCCGCCAATACCGCGATCAGCGTGATTGATTTCGACGATGACCTGTACAGCACGGTGATTTCCATGAACGACGCTTCCCACCTGCCGCCGGAGGTCTCCTCCACCGCGAAATTCGTGTGGTGGAAGCAGAACAACCGGGAAGCGTCCGGGAAAAGAGGATCGCTATGAAAATACTGGCCGTCGATTTGGGCAGGGCGCGCACAGGACTCGCCGTGTGCGACGAAAGCGAGCTTTTGGCCTCTCCCGCGGGCGTAATCAGCGAACATAATATGGAACGGCTTGCCAAAACAATCACCGCACAGGCCGCGGAAAGGGCCGTGGGGATGATCGTGGTCGGGCTGCCCCGCAATATGGACGGCAGCGAGGGGGAAAGCGCGCAAAACGCCCGCGCCTTTGCCGAAGCGCTGCGGGCGCTGGGAAACGTTCCGGTGGAAATGCGCGACGAGCGGGGGACGACCATTACGGCCCACGGGTATCTGAACAATACCGACACGCGCGGAAAAAAGCGCAAGGCGGTGGTGGACGCGGTTGCCGCAACCATCATCCTGCAGGATTATCTGGATTACCGAAGAAATCAGAGAGAACAGAAAAAAGAGGGGGACGGTTGAAATCCGTCCCCCTCTTTTGGCTGCCGCCGTATTCAGTTCCGGTCTTTGCCGAGGTAGAACAGGGCTACGGTTCCCGGCCCCGCGTGAGTCCCGATCACCGGGCCGATTGGGTTGATCTCCGTCGCTTTGACATGGAACTTTCTCCGTACCTGATCCGCAACATACCTGGCGTCCTCCGGGGCGTCCCCGTGGCTGACGAAAATCATCTGCCCCTCCGGGTCCTCCACCGCGTTCTGCATATGATGAAGGAGGGCGTCCAGGGACTGGCGGCGCCCGCGTACCTTTTCGACCGGGATCAGCCGCCCTTCGCTGTCGACATGAAGGACGGGCTTGATCCCCAGCATCGTGCCGACCAGCGCCGCCGCGCCGGACACGCGTCCGCCGCGCTTCAGGTGGTTCAGGTCGTCGACGGTGAACCAGTGCGCAAGACGCGCCCGGTTGGAAAGCAGCCATTTGTGCACCTCGTCGACAGAGCTGCCGTTCCGGCGCATCTGCGCCGCATAGTAAACGAGAAGGCCTTCCCCCATGGAAGCGGCAAGAGAATCCAAAGCGTAAACCTTTCTGTGGGGATATTTCAGCGCAAGCTCCTCGGCAACCAGGCGCGCGTTGTTGTAGGTGCCGCTCAGGGCGGAGGAAAATCCGATATATATCACATCCTGTCCCGCCTTTAAAGCCGGTTCAAAAGCTTCCGTAAAGGTGACGGGGCCAATCTGGTTGGTGGTGGCCATTTCCCCGCCGCGAAGCCGGCCGTAAAAATTGTGGGAGGAAATATCGCGCTCGTCCGGATAATTGGTATAGGAATCTTCTCCGACCGTAAAGGTCATCGGAATCACTTCGATATCCATCTCTTTGATCAGCTTTACGGGAAGGTCAGAAGTGGAATCCGTTATGATTTTGTAATCGTACATCCAACCCTTCACTCCTTTCATAACTGGGTCCGGCTGCTTCTGAAATGCATTATATAATATTACCCGGAAACTGTACACCGACAAAATGAGCAAACTGTCATATGACAGTAAAAGAACCCCCGATCTTCATCAGGGGTTCTGAACGGATTTATTGATCCCGCCTGGCCGTAATGTGCTGAAATAACCTGCTACTAAAAAGCAGGTGGGTGCCAGCCCAATGGTTTCGTACTCCCTTCGTCCGGCAAAAGCCGGGAGGTCTGAGGTCCGCCACCGGAGCGTATGCTCCCGATTTAAATTTGTAGGGTTATTTTTGCAACGGTCCGCGCACCAGGCAGGGTGCAAACGAAATGCTTATTCGTCGTTTTCCGTATCTTCCTCGGAGTCGTACAGCTCTTCAAAGCGGCTTTCAAAAAGCTCGGCAAGCTTGTCGAGCAGCTCTTCGTCCTCTACCTCGGCCAACTGCTGTTCGCCGTTTTCTTCGATCGCTTCAAAGATATAGTAAGTGCCCTCCGCGTCAACTTTATCCTGTGGATCCTCAAATGTCGGCAGCAGCGCGTAGAAGCAGCCGTCATCGTTATCGATAACATCCAGAACCTCAAATTCGTGTTCTTCGCCGTCGTCGTCAATCAGGGTAATTAAATCCGCACCGTATTCGTCGTTCACAGGGGTCATCTCCTCACCGTTTATTTGTCTATGTATTATTCTACATTTCCTGTTTCATGAAGTCAACAGGAAAATAAAGTTACACTATAATATATGAAATTTTTTAAAAAAAGCTGAAAAATATATTGACCTTTTATAAATTATCCCTTATAATATAGATGGAAACAGAGAGGGATGATTTTAAACGGTGATGGGCGGGTGACAAAAAAAGGCGCCGCAGGAACGGCACCGGAAAAGGTACCGCCGGAGGAAGCACCGGGAAAATCACTGATGCAGAAAGAGGTGAGTCCAATGGGCATTGAACCGTTTTGTAAAGCACACAGCTGCAAGTTCGTTGGGCGCAGCTGCCGAATCCCTTGTTCAGCGTGAAAATAAATGATTCCGGAAAATCCTGATGATTCATGCAGCAAGATTGTAGGCGGAATATCGACCACGATGTCCGAACCAACGAAACGACGATTCTTTATACTTTGCAACCCGTTTTTTGCTTTTCTGAAAAAGCAGTTCGAATGAACAGGGAAAAGGGGTGAGTCCAAAATATAGTTTGAAACGCGTTTTCGGGTTTTCGTTTGATTAAAAAAGAAATTGGTGGTTCCAATGTACAGCTGAGAAAACAATTTTGATCGAATAAATTTGAGGCTCCGGCAATGAACTTGCCGGAGCTTTTGCTTTCTATCGTAAATCGGCATACAAGTATGAGGTGATTACATGATTCGGACATGATGACGGCTGCCGCGTGTCACAAAGAGTAACCGCCTTGTTTCAATATAAAATATGCCGCAAAGTTTTCTTTCGTGCATCCGCCAAACATATTTTTAAGAAGCTTTTTTCTTTGGGCATGGATTCCATCCCAAGACGCCGCACGGGACGAAAAACAGCGGAGGGAAATTTCCTTCCGCTGTTTTTCTTATTTCCATAGTGATCAGCTAAAGAAAAACCGTCCGGGACGTACGGAAAAGCGTAAAACTATGACCTTTTACGGCTGCAGACGAGCCGCTCGATGACATCATCCAGGATACGCAGATCGCTATTATTTAAATCGTCCAGCAGGGAAAGAATCCGTTTCAATGCTCTTGCGCTTTCGCTGTCACAGCTGTTGCTGCAGTCATTGGAACCAAAATCATTCGCGTCCGACACGGCCTCAACATTATTGGTATAGCGGTTTAGACTCATTGTCCTACTCCTTTCACTCGAGAATACTCCATAGTATGCATTGCCTGAACAGCCTGTCAATATGGGTGCGGGGAATTCCGCGCGCGTATAAAAAATCCGCCGGTCGGGAACCGGCGGATTGCGGAACGGTCTGCGCGGTTCCGTTTTTATTTTCCTAATATATTTACCCATGAAAGCATGTTTGACTGCGGGATTGCTTTGTTCTGTGCAGTCCCCTGTGTCGCCGTATTTCCGGCGGAATTCTGCGTGTTGGTCTGCGGCATGGCGCTGTTCTGCTGCATGGAAGTCCCTTGTGTCGCCGTATTTCCGGCAGCATTCTGCGTGTTGGTCTGCGGCATGGCGCTGTTCTGCTGCATGGAAGTCCCCTGTGTCGCCGTGTTTCCGGCGGCATTCTGCGTGTTGGTCTGCGGCATGGCGCTGTTCTGCTGCATGGAAGTCCCCTGTGTCGCCGTGTTTCCGGCGGCGTTCTGCGTGTTGGTCTGCGGCATGGCGCTGTTCTGCTGCATGGAAGTCCCCTGTGTCGCCGTGTTTCCGGCAGCGTTCTGCGTGTTGGTCTGCGGCATGGCGCTGTTCTGCTGCATGGAAGCCCCCTGTGTCGCCGTGTTTCCGGCGGCATTCTGCATGGTTGGCATATTCATCCGCGGCATCGCACCGCCCTGCTGCATGGAGGAGCTTTGCACCGCCGGCATATTCATCCATGGCATGGCGCTGTTCTGCTGCATGTTGGCGCCCTGCACCGCCGTATTCGCGTTTGGAGCGTTCTGCGTCATCGGCAGATTCATCTGCGGCATGGCGCTGTTCTGCTGCGTGTTGGCGCCCTGCACCGCCGTGTTCGCGTTTGGAGCGTTCTGCGCCATCGGCATGTTCATCCATGGCATGGCGCTGTTCTGCTGCGTGTTGGCGCCCTGCACCGCCGTATTCGCGTTTGGAGCGTTCTGTGCCATCGGCATGTTCATCCATGGCATGGCGCTGTTCTGCTGCGTGTTGGCGCCCTGCACCGCCGTATTC
>NZ_JBNLXQ010000027.1:0-10811 GCF_053840905.1 Caproiciproducens sp. | reverse complement strand
AGACGATTTGCCTGTCCGAAGATATTATTGAGGATGGCCAGATGGACTGCCCGAATTGCGGCGAAACGCTGGAATTCGATATTGACGAAGAGGACTGCGATTGCGGCTGCGAGGACTGCGATCACGAATAAAAAGCTTTTTGGCTGAACGAAAAGAGTGCTGCTCCGTGCAGTGCTCTTTTTGCTTTTATATTGACAGATTTCGGTAAGATGCTTATAATAGTAGAAAAGTGTATCAAATGAAACAGAAAGTGAACATTTATGAAACCGATTAAAAAACAAAACAAATATTGTCTGCTGCTGGCACAAAGTTTTTTGTTCAATGGGATTGAGAAGGGCGTAGCGGAAGACGCTTTTCAAAACGGCGAATGCAGCTGCATGGAATACGAAGCCGGTGAGAAAATATATACCAGAAGCAATTACAAAAAAAGCATGGGGATCGTTTTTTCGGGAGTAGTAAAAGCCATGAAGCCGGAAAACGAAAACCTGATTATGAATACCTTTTATTCGGGGGGGATCTTTGGGGTCGCCTGCCTTTTTAACAATTCGCGCCGGTATGTTTCCGAGATTATCGCTGTCAAAAAGAGCCGCGTTTTGTTTTTGTCCCAGCAGCTTCTGCATGAGCTTTTCGGGAACCATACAAGGATCGCTGAGAATTACATCAGCTATCTGTCGGATCGGATCTGTTTCTTAAATAGCAGGATCGATAATTTTACCGGGGGAACTGCTGTTTGCCGCCTGGCGACGTTCCTTCTTTCGCTGTCCGCCCAGAATGAATATTCCCTTGTGCTGGAGCTGCCATGTACGCTGACGCAGCTTGCCAATACGCTGAACATCGGCCGCGCTTCCCTGTACCGCGCTTTCGATGATTTATCCGATACAGGCGTCATCACCCGCGAAGGAAGAAAGGTGACAATCCATCAGATTGAGCGGCTGCGGTCCGGTCAGTTTGATGATGAATCATAATTCAACGATAGATAAAGAGGGAGAAAAATGAAACTGACGAAAAAAATCATTTCACTGGGATTAAGCGCCTGTATGGCTCTGTCCGTCCTTGCGGGATGCGCGGGACCTGCGGCGGCGTCCTCCGGCGCGCCGGCTTCCAGCGAAGCGGTATCAAGCGCGCAGCAGAGCTCTGCCGCCGCTGAAAAGACGACCATTAAGATTGCGGCGCTCAAAGGGCCGACCGGGCTGGGCATGTTAAAGCTGATGAGCGACAACGACGCCAGGACCGCCGCCGAAAACTATGAGTTTACGATCGTGGGCGCTCCGGACGAAATCGTATCCAAGATTTCCAAAGGGGAAGTGGACGCGGCCGCCGTTCCCACCAACCTTGCCGCTACGCTGTACAACAAGACGGAGGGAAAGGTTCAGATGGCCGCTGTCAACACGCTCGGCGTGCTTTCCGTCCTGACAAAGGGAGAGGACATTTCCAGCATCAAGGACCTCAAGGGAAAAACCGTCTATTCTTCCGGCCAGGGTTCCACACCGGAGTATGCATTCAATTACATTTTAAGCCAAAACGGTCTTGAAGTCGGTAAGGATGTTAAGGTAGAATATAAAGCGGAGCATGCGGAGCTTGCTGCGCTGATGGTTTCCGGCAAGGCAAAGATTGCCGTTCTGCCTGAACCGTTTGTCACTCAGGTGACGGCGAAAGACAAGGACGTAAAAATCGCGCTGAATATCACGGATGAATGGAATAAGGTTGCGGACGGAAAGAGCGTTCTGACCATGGGATGCCTGATTGTCCGCAAGGATTTTGCAGAGCAGCATAAGGAAGCTTTTGACGCGTTCCTCAAAGAATACAAGGAGTCCACTGATTATACCAACACAAAGGTGGAGGAAGCGGCCGCCCTGTCCGAAAAATACGATATTATGCCCGCTGCGGTCGCCAAAAAGGCGATTCCCAACTGCAACATCGTTTACATGGACGGAGACGAAATGAAAGCGAAAATTCCTGATTTTTTGAATGTTCTGTTCACAGCCAATCAGAAGTCCGTTGGAGGGAAATTACCGGGTGATGACTTCTACTACACAAAATAAGAATCTTTTTCAATACAAAGGGTTCAGAACCTTTCTGACCGCCGTGTTCTGGATTGGACTATGGCAGCTGGCCTATTTCACTGTAAAGCAGGAGATACTGATCGTATCTCCTGTTCGTGTTTTGCAAAGGCTGTCTGAGCTTGCGCAGACCAAAGAATTCTGGCTGACCGCGTTTTTGTCCATGCTCCGTATCGTGGAAGGCTTTTTGCTCGGCGTGGTTTTCGGAACGATACTGGCGGTGCTGACTTCCGTTTCGCGTATGATGTACGAACTGTTTTATCCGGTCATCAGTATCATCAAGGCGACGCCCGTGGCTTCGTTTATCATTCTCGCGCTTGTGTGGATTCCGTCCACTCATGTGCCGTCCTTCACGTCCTTTTTGATGGTGACGCCGATCATATGGGCAAACATGGTCAACGGCATTAAAAAGACCGACAAAAACCTTCTGCAGATGGCCGCGTCCTATCGGTTCGGACCGGTAAAAACCGTCAAACGCGTCTACCTGCCTTCTGTGATGCCGTATTTTACCGCGGCCTGTACAACCGGGATGGGGCTTGCCTGGAAGGCCGGCATCTCCGCCGAGGTGCTTTCCGTCACTCCGCTGTCGATCGGCCGGCAGATCTACAATTCCAAAATCTATATTGAAACGGATGATTTGTTCGCGTGGACGGTGATCGTCATTGTCATGAGCGTTATTCTGGAATGGCTGATGGTCCGGTTCATGAAAAAAGCGGGGCAGAAATACAATGTTGTGCAGTGATGGAGCGGTGTAAATTGAAAATTCGGAATCTGACCAAAAATTATAACGGAAAAATGGTGCTGGACCAGTTTTCTCTCCAGCTTCCTTCCAACGGAACAGTCTGTCTGTTCGGCCCTTCCGGCTGTGGAAAAACGACGCTTTTAAACTGCATAGCGGGTTTGGAGCCTTTTGATTCCGGTGAAATAGAAGGAGCCGGCACCGGGAAGATTTCCTATCTTTTTCAGGAAGACCGCCTACTGCCCTGGATTTCTGCCAAAGATAATATTGCCGCTGTTCTTCGCGGAAAAGCCCGGCAGAACGAGGAGCAGGCGGAAAAATGGCTCGGACTGGTCGGTCTGGCGGAAGCGGGGAACAAAAGGCCGGCGGAGCTGAGCGGCGGGATGCGGCGGCGGGTCGCCCTTGCGCGGGCGCTCGCTTACGGCGGGGATCTGTATCTGATGGATGAGCCCTTTCAGGGGCTGGACGCGGAGCGCAGGGAGGAAATGATCGCTTTGGTTCAACAGGAAACGGCCGGCGCTTTGAAAATCATTGTCACCCACGATTTTGAGGAGGCGGAAATGCTGGCCGACGTCGTTTATATTCTGGAAGGCCCTCCGGTCAGAATTGCCGACGTCATTGTAAAAAATCCCGCATAAATCTGCTCATTCTTCCAATGCCGCTGTGTTTCTTTACAAATTGCATCTTTCATTCGCGCAGGGTTTGTGCTATACTAATGCAGTTAAATTCGTTTTAGTAGAGGTAATTTACGATATGAAGAATCAACGGGCCACTTTCGGAAAGTCATTTGTTCAAATTACAATCGATATTCTCTGCGTTTTTTTCAGCTATTGGATTGCTTTTATATTGCGCTATGACGGACAGATTTTCCCCCGCAGTTATGATTGGGAATCCTTTTGCACCTGGATTCCGTGGATTACGATTATTTATATTGTTTCTTTTACAGCTTTTCGGTTTTATAAAACCATGTGGCAGTTTGCCAGCCTCGATGAATTATTGCTGATTTTTTATGGGACAACCTTCGCGGCGTTGATTGTAACGATTATCGGCGTTACCCTTTCCTGGCCGGTCTTTCATGTCCGGCGTTTCCCATGGGGCGTCTATGTCATCGGCTGGGTATTTACCATCTTTTTGGTGGGAGCTTCCCGGTTCAGCTTCCGGCTGATCCGCAGAATGAAGCGCAGGAGTCAGATCAACAGGGAAGACGGCGAGGAGTTCCACCGCGTGATGATTATCGGCGCGGGAGAAATGGGTTCCATGGTCATCAAGGATATGAAGACCGCCCCTGAAAGCAAAGGCATCCCTGTGATCGCCATTGACGACAGCAAAAGCAAACGGGGAACCCGAATCCATGGCGTCAAGGTAGTCGGCAGCCGTGAAAGCATTCCGAAAATGGCCGTCCGCTATAATATCGACCAGATTGTGCTGGCGATTGCGTCAGCCAGCAAAAAGGACAAGCAGGATATCCTGAGCATCTGTGCGAAAACGGGCTGTCAGCTGAAGACGATTCCCGCGTTGTATGAAATCATAGAGGACAGCGCCGATCCCCTGAAGGTCAGGAACGTCGATATTATCGACCTTCTGGGAAGAGATGAGATCAAACTGAATATTGCGGAAATCAGCGGGTATCTCAAAAATAAAACCGTGCTGGTAACCGGTGGGGGCGGCTCTATCGGCAGTGAGCTGTGCCGCCAGATCGCTTATTTTAATCCGAAAAAACTGATTATTTTCGATATATACGAGAATAACGCCTACGATTTGCAGAATGAGCTTCTGATGCGCTTCAAGCATTTGAACTTAGAAGTCCTGATCGGCTCCGTCCGGGACAAGGGAAGAATCGAGCATATTTTTTCCGTCTGCAAACCGGACGTCGTCTTCCACGCCGCCGCCCATAAGCATGTGCCTCTGATGGAGCTGAGTCCCGGAGAAGCGGTGAAAAATAATGTGTTCGGTACGCTGAATGTGGCGCAGGCGTGCGACAAATACGGCGTGAAGCGCATGGTGCTGATTTCGACCGATAAGGCGGTCAACCCGACGAATATCATGGGTGCGACGAAACGTATCTGTGAATTGATCATTCAGTACAGCAGCCGTCACAGCAAGACCGATTATGTCGCCGTCCGTTTCGGCAACGTTTTGGGCAGCAACGGCAGCGTCATCCCTCTTTTTAAAAAGCAGATTGCGGCCGGAGGTCCGGTCACCGTTACCCATCCGGATATCATCCGGTATTTTATGACGATTCCCGAAGCGGCGCGTCTGGTGATCCAGGCGGGAGGCATGGCGCACGGCGGCGAGATTTTTATTCTGGACATGGGCCAGCCGGTGAAAATCGTCGATCTGGCAAAAAACCTGATCCGCCTATCGGGTCTGCAGCCGGATGTCGACATTAAAATCGAATACACGGGCTTGCGTCCCGGTGAGAAGCTTTACGAAGAGCTTCTTCTGGACAGCGAGGGCGGATGCCAGAAGACTTCCCATGAATTGATCTATATTGGTACGCCGATCCCGTTCAATGAGGATACGTTTATCAATCAGATTGAACAGCTGAGGGAGGTCGCCGGTTCCAACAATGTGGAAATGATGAATATCGTTCATGAGCTGGTGCCGACTTATTCCGGCCACGCCGAAGAGACGGACGCTCTCGCAAATTGATTTTTATAGAAGAAAGCCCGCGGTCAGTAAATGGACTGGCCGCGGGCTTTTCTTGTTCTATTTGTGTTTTTGGAGATTGTCTATCCTGTCGTTTTTCCAGCACTCGTAGCATAGGCCGATATAACTTTCGTTTCCGCCGATGAAGACCTGTTCCCCTTCCCGGACGATTTTCCCGTTGCAGATCCTTGCGTTTACTTCCGCCTTGCGTCCGCAGGTACAAACGGATTTGATTTCCGTCAGCGAATCCGCGATTTCAAACAGGCGTTTGCTGCCTTCAAACAGATGCGTCTGAAAATCGGTTTTTAACCCAAAACAAAGGACGGGGACAAACTCGATCGCGATATCCTTCAGCTGATCGATTTGCGGGGCGGATAAGAACTGCGCTTCGTCTATAATCAGGACATCGTAACGGTTTTGCCGGAACCATTGATAGAGGTCCACGCTCTTATCCATTAAAATACCGGTATCTTTCAGCCCGATCCTGGATTTTACAACGGTAAGGCCGTCCCTGTCGTCCAAAGAAGGTTTTAATAAACCTACCCGGTAACCTTTTTCTTCATAGTTGAATTTCACCATCAGCGCCTGTGCCGTTTTGCTGCTGCCCATTGCGCCGTATTTGAAATACAATTTCGGCATTTTCATTCCTCCGGTTTATTTTTGAAAATCTTTTCTAAGTATAGCATTCTTTATTTACTTATGAAATACGGAAATCTGGTGGGGAATACAATATTTAAAAATAATGGCCACAAAATGTCTGATTCAATAAATGATTGCTGATTAAGGTCGGATATGCTATAATTTTTTGTATACAAAATATAGAAAAAGGCGGTGAACCGTTTGAACAGACCCAAAATGCTGTATGTTCAGTTTTTTCTTGTGAGTTTGTCTGCGGTGGTCATCGCCTTTGTTTATATCACTTTTCAGGTGGAACAAATCAGGCTGGACGGGGGAAAAGTAACCGATTTTAACAAAGGGTGGCTGTTTTCAGGCAGTGATGGGAGCAGTCTGAGGATCGATCTGCCGACGCACTCCGTACCGGGAGCTGAAAAAAACAGGGCCGATTCTATTTCCAATAAGCTTCCTTCTGATCTCGGCAGCGAAATGACGCTCTCCTTTCCGACCTATCATGCGAGGATGCGTGTCTTTGTAGGAGACAAATTAATTGATGAGTTTGGGTATCAAACGCATCTCCTGTTTGGAAAATCCCCGGCATGTACGGCGTGGCATATTATTCCTCTGCCGGAAGGCTCGGCGGGAAAGACGGTTACCATTGAAATCTGTTCTCCTTATACGAAATATGCATCTACATTCAACGCAATTACCATCGGAACGAGGAGCGCGAATATTATCTGTTTGATGCAGAAATTTTTCTTCAGCACGGTGATCAGTTCCCTGGTTCTGATTTTTGGAGTTCTGCTGTTGATGCTGTATTTTATTGCCCGGACAAGGATGAAGAACAATCTTTCTCTTCTGTATCAGAGCCTGTTTGCCATCAGCATCTCCGTTTCCGCGCTGACGGAAACGTCGGTTCTGCAGCTTGTAACCGGAAATGTTCTGGCGCTTGGATATATCATGTATTTTTCGCTCATGCTCTGTTCCATTCCCTATTTACTGTTTATCAAAACGGTTTATGCGAAACACCATGAGAAGCTGTTCGATCTGCTTTGTGTCGCCGCCGCGGCGAATTTTTTGATCTGCACGTTTTTGCAGGTATTCAATTTGTCGGATTTTCCTGAAACAGTATTTTTGACCCATATCGTTATGGCGTTGGCTCTCGTTCTTTCTGTTTATACCGCGCTTGAAAATTTATTGAAGTACAAAGACCGTAGAGTAATTCCTTTTTTGACCGGGCTTGGTTTGATGTTTATTCTTTTTATGGTCGATATGGTCCGGTATTACACGGGTATTTATCAGGATGGGGCGCTGTTTTGCCGCTTGGGACTTTTCCTCTTTGTCGTTCTTCCTTCTATTGACACGGTTTCCCAATATTTTTCGATGATTGAACTTGCCATGGAAGCCCGCGTTCTGAAACGTCTTGCCTATCTTGACGTGCTGACACAGAAACAGAACCGGACAGCCTTTGAAATCAAAATGGAAGATTTAAATCTTCAGCGTGACCGTTCCCATGTGGCGATCGTGGCGTTTGATATAAATAATTTAAAGATGGTCAACGATAACTTTGGACACAAATGCGGGGATGAACTGATTCTGGCGGCTTCGGACGTGATTCAGCAGAGCTTTGAAGGGTATGGAAGCTGCTACCGTATCGGCGGGGATGAATTTGCAGTGATTGTTGAAAACGATCTGGTCAGCAGTACTAAAGCATGTATCCATGATTTCAGAAGGCTGTTAAGCGAATACAATCAAAAAAGTCCCAGACGGGTCGAAATCGCCTACGGCTACGCGGAATACGAGCCAAATGACAAAAATTTATTTGAAACACTGAACCGTGCGGATAAGCTGATGTATGAGAATAAAAAACAAATGAAAGACACCGTGTATTCAAAAGAAGCTTAACGCAGGGAGCCGCCTGAAGGAATAAACAGGAATTTAAGAATCCGGGTAAAAAAGAAAATAAGAAAGCCCCCCGGGTGCATATAATTGTGCCAAGGGGGCATTGTCATGAGATTTTTGATTTTGACCAGAAAAAGAATACTGACGGTTTTATGCTGCCTGATTTGCGGCATATTGGCTGTGTTTCTGGCATTTCAGGGCGTAGCGGCAATCAAGGCGTCTTCCGGTAAGCGCCTGATCCCAATTTACTGCGTAAAAACGGACGAAAAGAAAATTGCGATCTCTTTCGACGCAGCGTGGGGAAATGAAGAGACACAGACGCTGATCGATATCCTGAATAAATACAACGTCAAAACAACCTTTTTTGTGGTGGGCGCCTGGGTGGATAAATATCCCGAATCTGTCAAGGCACTTGCGGCCGCCGGACATGAGGTCTGCAACCATTCCAATACGCATCCCCATATGCCGAAGCTCGGGAAGACGGAAATGACGGCGCAGGTGACGGAATGCAATAATAAAATCAAAAACGCGACCGGTACCACTCCGCTGCTTTTCCGTGCGCCTTACGGCGATTATAACAATCCTGTGATTGAAACCGTAAAATCTCTCAATATGTACTGTATACAGTGGGACGTGGACAGCTTGGATTGGAAAAATCCGCCGCCCAACGATATCGTTACCCGGGTGACCACCACGGTAAAGCCCGGTTCCATCGTTTTGTTTCACAACGGTGCGAAAAACACACCGGCGGCCCTTCCCAAAATCATAGAGGCGCTGCAGAGTCAGGGTTACCAGATCGTCCCCGTATCACAGCTGATCTATCAAGACAACTACACCATAGACCATACCGGAATGCAGGTGAAAGAAAACGGATAAAAGTCCATCCCATGTGACCTTTTGGAGGAGGGAAATCAGTAGAAAAAGGGCACCGCGGATTCATGCGGTACCCTTATTACGCTTTGTCCCTGTTATATCAGCCCGGCTTTTTTATCCGTTCCTGCTCAACCCTGTATTGCGGTTGGGAGGGACTTTTTTATTTTCTGAAAATTTTTCTGATATTATCTGTGACGGCATAATATATTTTACTGTAAGGCAGGTGACAAATACCGTGTATATAACCGTTAGAAAAAAGCAAATCGAAATTGTCATGGCAGTCTTTCTTTTTCTGCTGGCAGGCATTCTTACGCTTACCCATCAGCAGCAGGAAATCGCTGTACAGACGGCTGCCGCCAATACCAACTGGGGGCTCGGTTTTGGGGAGGACGGCAAGCAGCCTACAGGAAATGCCTCTGCGGATTTTTTAAAGCAGTATAACGCCTATTATGTAGGGGCGGCAGATAAAAAGGTGATTTACCTGACGTTTGATGCCGGATATGAAAATGGGTATACGCCGGCGATTTTGGATGCGCTGAAAAAACACAACGTAAAAGCGACTTTTTTTGTAGTGGGAAATTATTTGAATACGAGCCCAGATCTCGTGAAACGGATGATTGAGGAAGGCCATATTGTCGGAAACCACACCAATACGCATCCCGATATGTCCAAAATTTCGGATATGACATCGTTTCAAAAGGAAATCTCAGCGGTGGAAACAAAATTCAAGGAAATCACCGGGCAGGACATGCAGAAATATTATCGCCCCCCACAGGGAAAATACAGTGAAAATAACCTGAAGCAGGCCAACGAGCTCGGATATAAAACGATTTTTTGGAGCCTCGCTTATGTGGACTGGTATCAGGATAAGCAGCCGACGAAGGAACAGGCCTTTGACAAGCTGCTTCCCCGTATCCACCCCGGGGCAATCGTGCTGCTGCACAGCACCTCTAAAACAAATTCCGAGATATTGGACGAATTGCTCTCTCAATGGGAAACCGCCGGGTATACCTTTGGCACCCTGAACGAATTAAGCGGGAAATAAGCAAAAATCTTTTTGCGAAATATGCTTGTTTTGTGAATGCACGAATGCTACAATAGTTCTAATGATTTTATGTAAATCATAGGGTATGTTTCATCAAGGGAATCGTGATGGTAAGAAAAAGGAGGACAAAAATGGCGAAAATAACGGATATCAGAAAGTGCGGCAGACTGATCAGCGTCTACAATAAGACCGCGATGGACGTTAACTTCAATCAGGAATATTTCTCCATTTGGGTTCACGCCGCAGGACAGGAATCCGGTTTGGAAACCTGTCCGCTGAATGTGCAGCTGAATACGGAAATGGCTGAAAGACTTCGGAATTATTTAAATGAATTTTTAAATAAATCATGAATGAATTCTTTTCTTAGCTACATACTTTACGAGCAAACGCAAATAATGTTTGTACTGATTTACGGGAGTGAGGGTAAAATGACAAACATTATTTTGTGCGGAAAATCAACCGACACGTCTGTTTCATGCGCTTTGCTTCCGGCGCTGGAAAAATACGGCGGAGTACAGTATTTCAGTACGCGGCATCTTGTGCGCCTTGGAAGCGATCAAGTCAAATTTCTTCTTTACGACTGTGAGAAATTACCGGAAATCGAGCTGGAAAGCGGGATTATCCTATTTAAAAACAGTTTTCATTCTTCAGAAAAAATTTTGATTCCGGAAGGATTCCTGTCCATTCTGGAAATGAAAAATGCAAGCGCGGCGGAATCGCTCAACGGAACCGGGACCGCGGCGATTACCTGCGGCACAAGCTCCAAAGATACGCTCAGCATTGCCGGTGTCGATGAAACGAGTGCGGCGCTGAGCCTTCAGCGCAGTGTGATGACGATTGACGGAAAAATGGTGGAGCCCCGCGATTTTACGGTCAGATTCCCGCCAAAGCTCAGTCCTACGCGTATTTTAGCAGTGTGCGCCGTGCT
>NZ_JBNLXQ010000026.1:0-15162 GCF_053840905.1 Caproiciproducens sp. | reverse complement strand
AGGAAGACGTTGCGAATAAACTGTTCAATGAGATTGCTCCGAAGTATGCCGACCGCAACGGCGGCTATACGCGCATCAGCAAGCTTGGCCCCCGCCGCGGCGACGCCGCCGAAATGGGAATTATCGAGCTGATTTAACTTCATTGTTTACAGATCAAGGCTGCCGCTTTTGCGGCGGCCTTTTTTGCGGTATCCGGCAGCTCGCTGGGGACTCCCCCCCTTGCTGCCTGGGAGCACCGCCGCAGGCGCGTGCCGACCGCATGGTCCGCTTGGCGCGCCGGAAGGAGTTTCGGAGCATCAGGCTTCGATTTAACGTAAACTGACTGGAAGTGCCGCCGCAGGCGCGTGCTGACAGGCAGATCCCCGGCGCGACGGAGGGAGTCCCTGCCAGTCCCTCAAAGAGGGCAGGAAGCAAACGGCACTTCTTAAATCTGGCAAAAAAGCTAATAAATACTGGTGTTTTTTTCAGGAAGTACGTGGGGATTTTATCGGTTAAAACCGGTATAAAAACTGGTAATAATTACAATATAGAATTATTCTTCTTTTCATTTTATTCTGTATCCGGACTCCTATACAATATGGAAGTCAGAAATACCAACATTGGGCAAAAAATTTACAGAATGAAAGGGAAAGAACCATGAAAAAAACCTTGCAGGTGTTCAGCATGATTCTGGCGCTTACGCTTGTGTTTTCGGTATTCGGAAATACGGCGGCTTTTGCGGCGGAAGAAAAAACACAAATTACCTTCTCAGACGATTTCAACGAATTGGAAACATTGGATCTTAATTCCATGTATTACGGGATGGAAGCGACTGTCAGCGATCCCGAGCTGACGCTTACCGGAGAATCCAGCGATCCGTCCGTAGTCGAGGTCTTTCTGGAGGATGTGGAGAACGGCACCTATTATTTCGACGTTGGGGCCATGGGAAACGGCGAAGCGACGCTGACCTTTACGGCTTCCGACGGCACGGCGGTCAGCAAAACGCTGAAGGTGGAAGGTACCGGAGAGCTCCCCTACACGATTACCACGGATGTTAAAGGGGATTATTCCCTTGCAAAGGGAAGCAGCAACATCATTAAGCTGCATTATGAGGACAACGATGCCTTTTCGTTCCCCTATCTGGCAAGCGACAACGGGAACGTCCTGCGTCCGGAGCTGATGGATTACGATGAGGAGAACGGCGATTATTATTACCGTGTGGACGCCGTGGGTGACGCCGGGACCACCGCGGATCTCTACACGGGCGCGGTTGGATTCGTTCCCCAGAAGCTCTGCGCAGTGAGCGTGATTGAGAACGAAATCCTGCATATCGATACTTCCGGTCAATACATCTGCAATGTGAACGACGAATACACCTTTGTGGTTACCTGCAATCTGCCCGATATTGAGCACAGCATCACAACCAGCAGAGAAGGTGCGGTTGAGATCACTCCTCTGGGAAAGAGCGGCAACCAGTACACCTACAAGGTAAAAGCGCTGCAGCCCGGAACCACCCTGATTACCGTCAGCTTCAGCGGAGAAACGGCGTCCTTTTACGTGACTGCCAATGAGGACGACGATTTCCCGATCGTTTCCACGGCGGACGAAAAGAACATCACGCTGGAGCAGGGACAGTCCCACACCTACGACCTTTCCGTCATGGGCGGCGGAGTACCGGTGGTCGCAGCGGATATGGACGGAATCGTTTCCGTACAGCTTGAGAAAAAGGACGGCATCCATTATTACTATAAAGTAACAGCCGTCAGCGCGGCCGGCGGGGAGACCGGGCTGTCCGTCACTTTCCCGGACAGCGAATACGCCAGCGACTATACATACCCGTTAGGCACCGTTACGGCCAAGCCGGGCGATAACGAGCCGAAATCGGATACCAATTCCGATTTTTCCGTGAAGGTTGGCCAGAGCTATACCTTCAGAATCAGCAACGCGGACAGCTTTTTCCCGGGCTCCAGCGGGGTCTTTAAGGTTGAAAAGGCAGGAAGCAAAGACAATTACACCGACTACAAAATCACCCCGATCGGCCAGCCGGGCCAGGCCGCCGGTTTCTATATGGCGGCAAAAGGCCAGTCGAAGAAGGTCTGCGTCGTCACCATCGCGGCGGCGGTGGATCCGACGTCGGACACCAACTACGACTTTACCGTGAAGCAGGGCGCAAGCTACACCTTCAAGATCAGCAACGCGGCCAGCTTCTACCCCGGCTCCGACAGCGTCTTCAAGACCGAGAAAGTGAAAACCGAAGGCAGCAGCGTCTTCTATAAGATCACCGCGATCGGCCAGCCGGGCCAGTCCGCCGGCTTCTACATGGCGGGCGCGGGCCAGACGCCGAAAAAGGTTTGCGTCGTCACGGTCGGCGCGGCTCCCGATCCGAAATCCGACACCAACAATGACTTCACCGTGAAGCAGGGTGCAAGCTATACCTTCAAAATCAGCGACGCGGTCAGCTTTAACCCGGGTTCCAACAATGTGTTTAAGACCGAGAAGGTGAAGACCGAAGGCAACAGCGTTTTCTATAAGATCACCGCGATCGGCCAGCCGGGCCAGTCCTCGGGCTTCTATATGACAGGAGCCGACGGGGTGGGAAGAAAGGTCTGTGTCGTTACGGTCGGCGCGGCGGCGGCAGCTGCCCTGAAATCCGACACCAACTCCAATTTCAGCATTGCGAAGAACGCGTCCTATCAGTTCAGGATCACAGCCCCCGGCGCTTCTTCCATCAACTTCAACACGGGGACCAGCGGCGTGTTCCAGGTGACGCTTCTGCGCCACACGGGCGACGACTTTTTCTACAGGATTACCGCAATCGGCCAATCCGGTCAGGAGTCGGGAATTTATGCTTCCCTTCTCGGCCAACCGGGCCAAAAGCTCTGTGTCGTCGGCATCTCATAAATCCCGCGCGGCTTCTCTTCGGCCCTCTTCCAAGGGGGCTGGCAGGCGCATCCTTAGCTTTTAATATTCTCAGGGCTGTCGCTTTGCGGCGGCCCTTTTGTTCTTTCAAAATACCTTGAATAAAACATTTTTTCGGCTTATAATACAAATAAAGGATAAAATATTTTTTCGCGTCAACAGGACCGGAAAATAAATACAGCAGAGGGGTAATACGATGATTCTGAAAAACGCTAAAATTGTGGACGACAGTTTTCATTTGTGCAATGCCGATCTTGCGTTGGAGGGGGATAAAATTTCCTCCATCGGGCCGAACCTTTCCGGAAAAGAGGAATATGATCTTTCCGGATGCGTGATTGTGCCGGGTTTTGTCGATATCCATATCCACGGCTGCGTGGGCGCGGACACCTGTGACGCGGACCCCGCGGGTCTTGCGAAAATGTGTGCGAAGCTGGTGCGGGAGGGCGTCACTTCCTTCTGCCCGACTACGATGACCGTTTCCCACGAGGGGATCGCGCGCGCGCTGGAAAGCGTCCGGGAATGCATGGTTCATCCCCCCGAGGGCGCGGCGATTGCCGGTGTCAATATGGAAGGGCCCTATATTTCCATCCACCGCAAGGGCGCGCAGGCGGGCGAGCATGTAAAAAACCCTGACTTTACGGAATTCAGAAACCTTTACAATACATACGGCGGAATCATCAAGCTGGTGGATATCGCCCCCGAGTGTCCCGGCGCGGAGGAATTCATCCGCGGGGCTTCCAGGCTCTGCACCGTGTCCATCGCTCATACGACCGCGGACTACGCGGCCGCGAGGCGCGCGTTTGAGCTGGGCGTTTCTCACGTTACCCACCTTTACAACGCCATGCCGGGGCTGAGCCATCGGGAACCGGGCGTGGTCGGCGCCGTGTTCGACGACGGCCGCGTCACCGCGGAGATCATCTGCGACGGTTTGCATGTCGACCCGGCGGTGCTTCGCATCACGTTCGGAATCCTCGGGAAAGACCGCGCTGTCGTCATCAGCGATTCCATGCGCGCGGCGGGACAGCCGGACGGGGTGTCCGACCTCGGCGGGCAGACGGTTTATGTGAAAAACGGCGCGGCCAGGCTGGAGGACGGTACGCTGGCGGGTTCCACCACGAACCTTCATCAGGAGGTCAAAAATCTGGTCGGCTTCGGCATTCCCTTTCTGCAGGCTGTTCAGGCGGCTACCCTGAACCCCGCGCGGGAAATCCATGAAGAAGATAAGATCGGAAGCATCAAAGCGGGCAAGTACGCCGACCTGGTGGTGCTGGATTCCGAACTGAATATTAAAATGGTGGTCGCCCGCGGCAAAATCGCGGCGGATAACCGGTAAGAACAAAATATAAGGGCTGCCGCAAAACGAAAGTTTTGCGGCAGCCCTTTTGCGCTGAAAATCAACCCTGCCGGAGAATCCTCACCCGGATGATCTCCGGGAAATTCTCGATGTGTTCGGCGGTGGTCTCTTTTACGTCCCCGGTTACGTCGAGGATGGTATAAGCGTAATCCTTTTTGGATTTGCTCTGCATGTTTTCAATGTTGATGCCGCTTTCCGCCAGCGCGCCGGAGAGGCGGCTGATGGTGTTCGGAATGTTGCGGTGCAGGATGCAGATGCGGATGGAGCAGGAGGAACAGTCGCGCGGCATGGAGGCCGCGGGCATATTTACGGAGTTTTTGATATTGCCGTTCTGCAGATATTCCATCAGTTCCCCCGCGGCCATGCGCGCGCAGTTGTCCTCCGATTCCGGGGTGGAAGCGCCCAAATGGGGAATGGCGATCACGCCGTCGGCGCCGAGCATGTCGTCGCCCGGAAAGTCGGTCACGTAAGCCGAGACTTTGCCGGATTCCAGCGCGGAAAGGACGTCCGTGGACACCGCAAGGTCCCCGCGCGCGAAGTTCAGAAGCCGTACGCCGTCCTTCATCTTCGCAATGGCTTCCGCGTTGATCATGCCTTTTGTGTCCGGCGTCAGCGGGACGTGTACCGTGATATAGTCGCAGGAGGCGTAAATTTCATCGAGGGTGCGGGCATGCCGGATAGAGCGGGAAAGGCCCCAGGCCGCGTCCACGGAGAGGTAGGGGTCGTAGCCGTAAACCTCCATGCCGAGGCTTCTGGCCGCGTTGGCGACCAGAATGCCGATTGCGCCGAGACCGACGACGCCGAGTGTTTTTCCGCCGATTTCAGGGCCGGCAAACGCGCCCTTTCCTTTTTCGACCAGCTTTCCCACCTCGTCGCCCTTGCCCTTCAGCGTTTTGGCCCACTCGATGGCGGGAACGATCCTGCGGGAGGAGAGAAGCAGCCCGGCCAGCACAAGCTCTTTGACCGCGTTTGCGTTTGCGCCGGGCGTGTTGAACACGACAATGCCCCGTTCGCTGCACTTGTCCAGCGGGATATTATTGACGCCCGCGCCCGCCCTCGCGATGGCGAGCAGGCTTTTCGGAAGCTCCATGTCGTGCATGGAAGCGGAGCGCACCAAAATGGCGTCCGGGTTTTCCACGGCTTCGCCGCAGCAGTAGTTTTCGTCAAAGCGGCCGGTGCCGACCTCCGAAATCTTATTCAGGCATTTTATCTGATACATATCTGTTCACCTACATTTCGTATTTTGAGAGCCTGAAGCGCTTCACAGGTTGTTTTTTTCAAACTCGCCCATGAACCGAACCAGCTTTTCGACGCCCTCAACGGGCATTGCGTTGTAAATCGAGGCGCGCATTCCGCCGACGGAGCGGTGCCCCTTGATATTGACAAAGTCGTGCGCGGCGGCTTCCCTGACAAATTTCGCGTCCAGCTCGTCGCTGCCGGTGATAAACGGAATATTCATCAGGGAGCGGTCCTTCGCGGCGACGGTCCCCCGGAACAGCTTTGAACTGTCCAGAAAATCGTAAAGCATTCCCGCTTTTTTCTCATTGATCTTCTTCATTTCGTCCAGCCCGCCGACGGTGTTTTTGATCCAGTCGAGCACCAGCATGCACAGATAGATGCAGTAGCACGGCGGCGTGTTGAACATGGAGCCGTTGTCCGCGTGGGTTTTGTAGTTGAACATGGTCGGGGTAATGTCCATGGCGCGGCCGATCAGGTCCTCGCGGATAATCACCACGGTCAGGCCCGCCGGGGCCATGTTTTTCTGCGCTCCGGCGTAAAGCAGCGCGAATTTGCTCACGTCGATCGGCTCGCTCAGGATGCAGGAGGAAATGTCCGCGACCAGGGGAACGTTTCCGGTTTCCGGCAGCCGGTGAAATCTGGTTCCGTAAATCGTATTGTTTAAGCAGATATGAAAATAATCGGCGTCCTTCGTAAAGGTTTCCGGATTCAGCTCGGGGATGTAGCTGAAGGTTTTATCCTTGGAAGAAGCGACCGCGTTGGCCGTACCGTAGCGGGCCGCCTCCTGATACGCTTTTGTCGCCCACTGGCCGGTCAGGACAAAGTCGGCCTTGTTGCTTTTGGTCATCAGGTTCATCGGGACCATTGCGAATTGGGAGGAAGCACCGCCCTGTAAAAAGAGAACCTTGTAATTGCCGGGAATGTCCATTACTTCACGAAGCAAACTTTCCGCGGAGCTGATGATTCCCTCGTAGATTTTAGATCGGTGGGACATTTCCATCACGGACTGGCCGCTGCCTTCATAATCCAGCATTTCTGCGGCCGCACGGCGCAGTACGGGTTCGGGCAGCATTGAGGGACCTGCGGAAAAGTTGTAGACACGTTTCATTTTAAGCGCAACCTCCATCTAAAAATTTATGGCGTCCTGCCTTGTCCCGCACGGTTTCCCGGCGCCTGACAAGTTCTTCGACACCCTTCGGATATAATTAATAATTATATCGCTTTAGTTAGTTGAAGTCAATGATGTGCGGAAATTAAATAAACCCGCGCTGTGCCTGGGTTTGCGGGCGGCGGATTCTTTTGTTGCCAAATGGATGATTTATGCTATAATATACCTATAAATCGGATTGAGAGACGGAAATTATTGTACATAAAATCAATTTTCAGGAGTGATTCGAATGACGGTAAACGAAGTGGTTTCCATTCTGGACGCGGAAATCATTACGGCGGGAGATCTGGACGCGGAAGTAAAAACAGCCTGCGGAAGCGATATGATGAGCGATGTGCTGGCGTTCGTCAAGGACCAGTCGGTGCTTTTGACCGGACTGAACAATCCCCAGGCCATCCGCACCGCCGAGATGATGGATATGCGCTGTGTCGTTTTTGTCCGCGGAAAACAGCCGGCGCCGGACGTCGTCGAGCTTGCCCGGCAAAAGGACATCACCCTGCTCAAGACACAGCACAGGATGTTTACTGCCTGCGGCCTGCTGTATACAAACGGTTTAAGTGGGGGCTGTAAAAGTTGAACAACACCCTTTCTTTCGATTACATTGTGCCGGGGGATGATTTTACCCGAGCGGGCGAAGCGTCGAGCGACGTGAAGCATAAGCTGAAACAGATCGGGTACGACCCGGACGCCATCCGCCGCGTCGCCATCGCCATGTATGAAGGGGAAATCAACATGGTGATCCACGCGGGGGGCGGGAAGGCGCATGTGGAGATCAGCCCGGAAAAAATAGAGATGATCCTTGCCGATCACGGCCCCGGCATCAGGGACGTTGACCTTGCCATGCGCGAGGGCTACTCCACCGCGCCCGACAATGTGCGCGCGCTGGGCTTCGGCGCCGGCATGGGTATGAGCAACATGAAAAAATGCAGCGATACCATGGAAATTGACACAAGGGTGGGCAAGGGGACCACCCTGCACATGACGGTGCTTGCGAAGAAGAAACAGTGAGGTGGGAATCATGAACCAGTTTTTCCATTCGGTTACGCTGGACAAGGATAAATGCATGGGATGTACCAACTGCATCAAACGCTGCCCGACGGAGGCTATCCGCGTGCGCGGCGGCAAAGCCAGGATCATTTCGGAACGCTGCATCGACTGCGGCGAGTGCATCCGGGTCTGCCCGCACCACGCGAAAAAAGCAAAATCGGACAGCCTCGACATGATCCAGAATTTCAAATATAAGATCGCCCTGCCCGCGCCGACCCTTTACGGCCAGTTCAACAATCTGGACGACATCGACATCGTTCTGACCGGGTTAAAGGACATCGGGTTCGACGAGGTGTTTGAGGTTTCGCGCAGCGCCGAGCTGGTTTCCGAGGTCACCAGAAAGCTGATGCAGGAGGGGAAGCTGGAAAAACCGGTGATCAGCTCCGCCTGCCCCGCCGTGGTCAGGCTTATCCGCGTGCGGTTTCCCGACCTCTGCTCCCACGTGCTCCAGCTCAACTCGCCCATGGAGACGGCCGCGCGCATCGCGAAACGCGAGGCGATGAAAAAGACCGGGCTGCCCCGCAGCCAGATCGGCGCTTTTTTCATCACGCCCTGTCCGGCCAAGGTCACGGCCATCCGGATGCCGATCAGCTGTAAAAAATCCGAGGTGGACGGCGCGATCGCCATCAGCGAAATCTTCGCGAAGCTTGCCGCCGCGATGGAAAACCTGAAAGCCGTGGAGCCCCTCGCCCGTTCGGGGATTATCGGCGTCGGCTGGGCTTCCAGCGGGGGAGAGTCCTCTGCGCTGCTCAACGACAAATATCTGGCCGCGGACGGGATCGAAAACGTCATCCGCGTGCTGGAGGAGCTGGAGGACGAAAAGATCCGCGAGCTGAACTTTATCGAGCTGAACGCCTGCTCGGGCGGCTGCGTCGGCGGCGTGCTGTGCGTGGAAAACGCCTATGTCGCGAAGGCGAGGCTCCAGCGGCTGCGCCGGTATCTGCCCGTTTCGCAGAACCATATCGACGGCAGGGTCCCGGGCGGCATGAAGTGGCAGAAAAACCTGCTGTTCGCCCCCGTGCTGAAGCTTTCCGACGATATGAACGAGGCGCTCAGGATGATGGCGGAAATCGATGAGATCTGTGAGGAGCTGCCGGGCCTGGACTGCGGCTCCTGCGGCGCGCCGACCTGCCGCGCGCTGGCGGAGGATATTGTCCGCGGTTTTGCGAAGAAGAACCAGTGTATTTTCATTATGAGGAAAGAAATCAAAAACGTCGCCGACGCCCTGGCGTCCATGGGGACATTCCCGCTGCTGAGCGACGAGGAGGATAAAAAATCATGACGGTACAAGAGCTTGCGGAAAAGCTTTCACTGAAGATTTTAGCGGGGCGGGAGAGCCTTTCCCGGGAGGTAACGGGGGGGTATACCGGCGACCTGCTCAGCTGGGTCATGTCCCGGCTGCCCGAAAACGCCGCGTGGCTCACGGTCATGGGCAACATCAACGCGGTGGCGGTGGCTTCCCTGAAGGACGCCGCCTGTATCATCCTGACCGATTCCGCGCCGCTTGACGCCGAGGCGCTGGAAAAAGCGCGCCAGCTCGACCTCCCGGTGCTTTTGTCCGAACGGAACAGCTACGAGCTCGGACTGAAAGTCGCGGAGCTTCTCAGATGATACGGGTATTTTATGATCTGCATCTCCATTCGTGCCTGTCTCCCTGCGGCAGCGAAGACATGACGCCGAACAACCTTGTCAACATGGCGCTGCTGCTCGGCTACGGTATCATCGCGCTGACGGACCACAATTCCTGCCGCAACGTGCCCGCGGCGGTCAGGGCCGGGGCGGCGCGCGGGCTGCCCGTCGTGCCGGGGATGGAGCTTTGCACACAGGAGGAGGCGCACGTGATCTGCCTGTTCCCGACGGTGGAGACGGCGCTTGGGTTTGACCGGTATGTGGCGCAGAGGATCCCCAAAATCCGGAACAGGCCGGAAATTTTCGGCCGCCAGACCGTGATGGACGAACGGGATACGGTCGTCGGGGAGGAAGAGACCCTTCTGCTCAATGCGGCTTGTGTCAGCGTGAACCATGTGCGCGGGCTGGCGCGCGGCTTCGGGGGGACGGCCTTTCCCGCCCACGTTGACAGGAGCGCATACAGCGTCCTTTCAAGCCTGGGCTCCCTTCCGCCGGAAGCGGATTTTACCGCCGCGGAAATCAGCGCCAAAGGCGACGTGCAGGCCCTTCTCCACAGGAACCCCGAGCTGAGGGATTTGATCCTTTTGAAAAATTCGGATGCCCATTATCTGGAAAATATGCCCGATCCGTCCGCGTCGGTTCTGCTCCCCGAAAAGTCGCCGGAGTGTCTGATTGCGGCGCTGAACAGAGAAATACAAACCGAGTGGAACAGAGGATAACAGCCGGAAGCGCCGAAAAGTGCCCGGCTGTTTTCAATTTAATTTTGACTTAAAATGATGATATCCGTTCATAAATTTTTGTGACTTATTTAACAAAAATCATAGATTTTATCATGGGCGTATGCTATACTAAAAAACAATGGATTGCAGGAAACTTTTGTTGCCGCCACGACATTTTTCCTGCGTTGATAAACCGCAAGGAGGAACAAGAATGCAAAAACGTATCAGCAGTTTGCCTTTCCAGGGAACCGCCGGGCAGCGGGAAAAGCTCGACGAGATCATCGAAAGGCACAAACAGCAAAGAGGCGCCATACTGCCTGTTTTGCAGGAAGCACAGGAGGTTTACGGCTACCTTCCGGCAGAGGTGCAGAGCATCGTTGCCGAGGGGCTGGGCGTACCGCTGGAGGAAGTATATGGCGTTTCCACCTTTTATTCCCAGTTTTCGCTTACCCCTAAAGGAAAATACAACGTGTCAATCTGCCTGGGGACGGCCTGCTACGTCAAGGGGGCGGCGGCGGTGCTGGACAAATTGACTTCCGTTTTGGGTATCCAGCCGGAGGAGTGCACTCCGGACGGTAAATTTTCGCTGACTGCCTGCCGCTGCGTGGGTGCCTGCGGTCTGGCTCCGGTGCTGACGGTGAACGGGGATGTTTACGGACGCATGACCCCGGAGGAAGTGGAACAGGTACTGGCAAAATACGAATAAGATGCGCGAGCTGTCTTTAAATGTGATGGATATTGCGCAGAATTCAATTTCCGCAGGCGCGAAGCTGATTAAGATCGACGTGTGTGAAGAACCGAGGGCCGACAGATTGACCATCCGGATTTCGGATGACGGTGCCGGTATGACCGCCGAACAGGCGGCTCGTGTGACGGACCCGTTTTTCACCACACGCACTACCCGCAAAATCGGGATGGGAGTGCCGCTCTTTAAAATGGAAGCCGAAATGACGGGCGGAAGCCTCGGCGTCGCTTCCCAAAAGGGCGTGGGGACCACAATCACCGCGGTCTTTGTACCGTCCCATGTGGATATGATTCCGCTCGGGGATATCAATTCCACGGTGCTGCTGCTGATCACCTGCAACGAAGACAGGGATTTTGTCTTTCATCACAAAATGGATTCCCGAGAATTTACCCTTGATACGCGCGAACTGCGCGCGGTGTTAGGAAATGAGGTCAGGCTGAATTCACCGGAAGTGATACAGTGGATCAAAAACTGCCTCAGTGAAGAAACCCAATTCATTAAGGAGGAATCAACAGATGAAGTCTTTAGCGGAACTTCAGGCGATCAGGGATAGAGCCCGCAGTCAGGTTATTCTCCGCGAAAACAACGACAACGCGATCCGCGTTCTGGTGGGGATGGCCACCTGCGGAATCGCCGCCGGGGCGCGCCCGGTTTTGAGCGCTATGGTGGAAGAAGTCTCTAAGCGCGGCCTTGCCAACGTCACGGTCACCCAGACGGGCTGTATCGGAATCTGCCAGTTTGAGCCGGTCGTGGAAATTGTGACGCCCGGGCAGGAGAAAGTGACTTATGTAAGAATGACGCCTGAAAAGGCGGTACGCGTGGTGAACGACCACCTGGTAAACGGCAACGTGGTAACGGAGTATACCATAGGCGCCAATTCGTAAAAAGGAGGCAGCATTCATGTATCGTTCCAATGTACTGGTTTGCGGCGGTACCGGTTGTACCTCCTCAAACAGCGAGCTGATCATCTCAAAGCTCAAAGAAGAAATTGCGGTCCGGGGACTGGACAAAGAGGTCAATGTGATCCGCACCGGCTGTTTCGGCCTCTGCGCCCTCGGCCCGATTATGATTGTATATCCCGAAGGTTCTTTTTACAGCAGGGTGACTCCCGAGGATGTCCCCGAAATTGTGGAGGAGCATCTTTTAAAGGGCAGGATTGTCAAACGTCTGCTTTATCAGGAGACCATCGTAGACGACAATACCATCAAGTCCCTGAACCATACGCCGTTCTATGAAAAACAGAACCGCGTCGCGCTCCGGAACTGCGGCGTCATCAATCCCGAGTGCATCGACGAGTACATAGCGGTGGACGGTTACACCGCGCTGGGCAAGGTTTTGACGGAAATGACCCCGGAAGAGGTCATCGACGTGGTGAAGGCTTCCGGCCTGCGCGGCCGTGGCGGCGCGGGTTTCCCGACCGGGCTGAAATGGAGCTTTGCCGCGAAAAATCAGGCGGATCAGAAATATGTCTGCTGCAACGCCGACGAGGGCGACCCGGGCGCATTTATGGACCGCTCCGTGCTGGAAGGCGACCCGCACACCGTATTGGAAGCCATGGCGATCGCCGGTTACGCAATCGGCTCGTCCCAGGGCTATATTTATGTCCGCGCCGAGTACCCCATCGCGGTCAAGCGCCTGCAGATCGCCATTGATCAGGCGAGGGAATACGGCCTTTTGGGCAAGAACATTTTCAATACCGGATTCGACTTTGACATCGGGCTGCGCCTCGGCGCCGGCGCGTTTGTGTGCGGCGAGGAAACCGCTCTGATGACCTCCATCGAGGGCAAGCGCGGCGAGCCGCGCCCGCGTCCTCCGTTCCCGGCGGTCAAGGGCCTGTTCCAGAAGCCGACCATTCTCAATAACGTGGAAACCTACGCCAACATCACCCAGATCATCCTGAAGGGCGCGGACTGGTTCGCCTCCATGGGCACCGAAAAATCAAAGGGCACCAAGGTGTTTGCTCTGGGCGGAAAAATCAAGCACACCGGCCTTGTGGAAGTGCCGATGGGCACCACCCTGCGCGAGATCGTAGAGGAGATCGGCGGCGGTGTTCCGGACGGACATACCTTCAAGGCCGCTCAGACCGGCGGCCCCTCCGGCGGGTGTATCCCGGCCTCTCATCTGGACATCCCGATCGATTACGACAACCTGCTGTCCATCGGCGCCATGATGGGTTCCGGCGGGCTGATCGTGATGGACGACACGACCTGCATGGTCGATATCGCGAAATTTTTCCTGGAATTCACCGTGGACGAATCCTGCGGCAAGTGCACGCCGTGCCGGATCGGCACCAGGCGCCTGCTCGAGGTGCTGGAGAAGATCACCAGCGGCAACGGAACCATGGAGGACCTTGACCGGCTGGAGGAGCTGTGCTACTACCTGAAGGAAAACTCCCTGTGCGCGCTGGGCCAGACCGCGCCGAACCCGGTGCTTTCCACCCTGCGCTACTTCCGCGACGAGTACGTCGCCCATGTAACGGAGCACCGCTGCCCGGCCGGCGTCTGCAAGGCGCTGACCAACTATTTCATCCTTGAGGACAAATGCCGCGGCTGCACGCTGTGCGCACGCAACTGCCCCGTCGGCGCGATCACCGGCAGCGTAAAGGTTCCCCATGTCATCGATACCAAAAAATGCATCAAGTGCGGCGCCTGCATGGAAAAATGCAAGTTCAGCGCCATCATCAAGAAATAAAGGAGTGTGCCATAATGGAAAACATGGTCAATATAAAAATAAACGGCATGCCCCTCTCAGTGCCGGCTGATTCCACGGTTTTGGAGGCGGCAAGGCTTGCCGGGATTGATATTCCGACCTTATGCTACCTGAAAGGGATCAATGAGATCGGCGCCTGCCGTATGTGCGTGGTAGAGGTAAAGGGCGCGCGCTCTTTGGTTGCTTCCTGCGTTTATCCGGTGAATGAGGGGATGGAGGTTCAGACCAATACGGCCAAGGTCCAGCAGTCCAGAAAAATGACGCTGGAAATGCTGCTTTCGGTCCACAACAGGGACTGCCTCGCCTGCAGGCGCAGCGGCACCTGTGAATTCCAGACCCTGTGCAATGAGCTGGGCGTGGAGCAGACCGACCGTTTCGACGGGGCCAGGCCCGACGCGACCAGGGACGAGTCGACCCTGCACCTGATCCGCGACAACTCGAAATGCATCCTCTGCCGCCGCTGCGTGGCGGCCTGCGCGGACCAGCACGTCGCCGTCATCGGCCCGAACTGCCGCGGCTTTGATACGCATATCGCCTGCTCCTTTGAAAAACCGCTCAACGACGTTCCCTGCGTTTCCTGCGGCCAGTGCATCGTGAGCTGCCCGACCGGCGCTTTGACCGAGCGCGACCAGTGCGACGAGGTAATGGCCGCGCTGAACGATCCGGAAAAGTACGTTGTCGTACAGACCGCGCCCGCCATCCGCGCGACGCTCGGCGAGTGCTTCGGCCTTCCGGTCGGCACCAACGTCAAGGGCAAAATGGTTGCCGCCCTGCGGCGCCTGGGCTTTGACAAGGTGTTTGACACGGATTTCGGCGCGGACCTCACCATCATGGAAGAGGCCAACGAGCTGCTTGAGCGCGTACAGAACGGCGGCCCGCTGCCGCTGATCACCTCCTGCTCACCGGGCTGGATCAAATTCTGCGAATATTATTATCCGGAGCTGCTGCCCAACGTTTCCTCCTGCAAATCCCCGCAGCAGATGACCGGCGCGGTCATCAAGACGTATTACGCGCAGAAAAACAATATCGACCCGGAAAAGATCGTGGTCGTCAGCGTAATGCCCTGCGTCGCGAAGAAATTTGAAGTCCGGCGCGAAGATCAGGACGGGGCCGGCGAGGGAATCCCCGACACCGACATCGCGATTTCGACCCGCGAGCTTGCGCGTCTGATCAATATGGCCCATATCAACTTCAACCGTTTGCCGGACGAGGATTTCGACCCCGCGCTGGGCGTTTCCACCGGCGCCGCGGCGATTTTCGGTACGACCGGCGGCGTGATGGAAGCCGCCCTCAGAACGGCGGCCGACACGCTGGAGGGCAGAAGCCTGGATTCCGTGGACTATACCGAGGTGCGCGGAATGGAGGGCATTAAAGAGGCTGTTTATCATATCGGCGGCATGGACGTAAAGGTCACCGCGGTCAGCGGCCTGAACAATGCCGACAAAGTCCTTGAAAAGGTCAGAAACGGCGAAGGCGGCTATCACTTCATTGAGATCATGTGCTGCCCCGGCGGCTGCATCAACGGCGGCGGCCAGCCGATTCAGCCCGCGGCCGTCCGCAGCTTTACCGACCTGAAGGCGGAAAGGGCAAAGGCGCTTTACGAGGAAGACAGAAACCTGCCCCTGCGCAAGAGCCATGACAGCCCGCTCATCAA
>NZ_JBNLXQ010000025.1:0-18236 GCF_053840905.1 Caproiciproducens sp. | reverse complement strand
GCGCCGCAGGACGTGGTCGTCGCCTCCACCGGGGTCATCGGCCAGGTGCTGCCGATCGAGCCGATCGAACAGGCCGCTCCCGCGCTGGCAAAGGCGCTTTCGCCCACCGGCTCCGGGGACGCCGCGAGGGCGATTATGACGACGGACACCGAAGTGAAAAATTTAGCGGTCAGGCTGACCATCGGCGGAAAATCCGTCCATATCGGCGGCATTGCGAAGGGCTCCGGCATGATTCATCCGAATATGGCGACCATGCTCTGCTTTCTGACCACGGACGCCGCGATTTCGGCCTGCGCGCTGAACGCCGCTTTGAAGGAAGCGGTGCACGTCAGCTTCAATATGGTCAGCGTCGACGGCGATACCTCCACCAACGACATGACCGCCGTCCTTGCTTCCGGTCTCGCCGGGAACGGGGAAATCACGGGGGACTCCGAAGATTACCGCCTTTTTGTGCAGGGGCTGACCGCCCTTTGCACCGCGCTTGCTAGAAAAGTCGCAAAGGATGGCGAGGGCGCGACCAAGCTGCTGGTTTGCCGGGTAACGGGAGCAAGAAGCGAAAAGGACGCGCGGCTGGTTGCCAAAAGCGTGATCTGCTCCAGCCTGTTCAAGGCGGCGATGTTCGGCGCGGACGCAAACTGGGGACGCGTTTTGTGCGCGATCGGCTACGCAGACGCGGATGTGGACGTAAGCTTGGTGGACGTTGCGTTTGAATCGAAGGCGGGCCGCATAGAGGTTTGTAAAAACGGCGCGGGAATCGATTTTGACGAGGATGAGGCGAAGAAAATCCTGACGCAGGATGAAATCAATGTGGATGTGGCGCTGAACGGCGGAGAGTTCCATGCCTGTGCGTTTGGCTGCGACCTCACCTACGACTATGTAAAAATCAACGGGGATTACCGGAGCTGAGGAACGCGGACGGAGGAAGGAACAGTATGGATATCAGCAATGCGGACCGGGCGCGGGTTCTGGTTCAGGCCCTGCCGTATATACAGAAATACGCGGGCAGGACGGTCGTTGTAAAATACGGCGGGAACGCCATGGTGAACGAAGACCTGAAGGACGCGGTCATGAGCGATATCGTTCTGATGCAGCTCGTCGGCATCAACGTGGTGCTGGTGCACGGCGGCGGGCCGGAAATCAGCGCGATGCTCAAAAAGATCGGCAAGGAAAGCCGTTTTGTCGGCGGGCTGCGCGTGACCGACGCGGAAACCGTGGACGTTGTGCAGATGGTGCTGGCGGGCAAGGTCAACAAGGACCTCGTTCAGCTTCTGGAACGGCACAACGGCCGGGCCATCGGCCTTTGCGGGCTGGACGGCGGCATGATGAAGGCGAAAAAGCTCGCGGCGGGGGAAGACCTCGGCTTCGTGGGCGAAATTACCGAAGTGAATACCGAAATCGTTTCCCAGACCACGGCAAACGGCTATGTGCCGATCGTGGCGACCGTCGCCGGCGGCGAAAACGGGGAAGTATACAATATCAACGCGGATATCGCCGCGGCGCGCATCGCGGCGGAAATGGGCGCGATCAAGCTGATCCTGATGACGGACATCAAAGGGCTTCTCAGCAATAAGGAAGACGAAAGCACCCTGATTCCGGTCGTCAACGTCAGCGACGTGCCGAAGCTGCAGAATCAGGGTATCGTCAGCGGGGGCATGATCCCCAAAATCGACTGCTGCGTCGAAGCCGTGCGGCGGGGCGTGAGCCGGGCGCACATCATCGACGGGCGGATCCCGCACTCCATTCTGATCGAGCTTTTTTCAGACGAGGGCATCGGCACGATGTTCTGCTGACTGACCGAACGACCGGGGAATGCCGAATAAGGAAAATGCAATCATAAATAGGGGTGACAGAAATGACCTTGGAAGAAATTCAGGAACAGGACCACAGGTATCTTATGCAGACCTACGGGCGGTTCCCCGTGGCGCTTGTTTCCGGCCACGGCGCGACCGCGGTGGACTGCGACGGAAAAGAGTACGTCGATTTTACAAGCGGAATCGGCGTTAATTCGCTGGGCTACTGCGACGAACGGTGGACGCGGGCCGTCGCGAAGCAGGCGGAGACTTTGCAGCATACCTCAAACTTATACTATCAGCCCATGCAGACAAAGCTGGCGGAAAAGCTTTGCGCCCTGACCGGATATTCAAAGGTCTTTTTCGGGAATTCCGGCGCGGAGGCAAACGAATGCGCGGTCAAGGTGGCGCGAAAGTACGCCGCCGACAAATACGGAAAAAACCGGTGCCGGATCGTCACCCTGCAGAATTCGTTCCACGGCCGCACCCTCACCACGCTGGCGGCAACCGGGCAGGACGCGTTCCACGAAAAATTTGCCCCGCTGACACAGGGCTTTTCCTACGCGTTTCCCAATATGGACAGCGTAAAGGAAAACGTAACGAACGACACCTGCGCGGTGATGATCGAGCTGGTGCAGGGCGAGGGCGGCGTTCTGCCGCTGGAAGACGGCTTTGTAAAGGAACTGGCCGCGTTCTGCGGGGAGCGTGATATTCTGCTCATCGTCGACGAGGTTCAGACGGGCGTCGGCCGTACGGGGAAGCTTTACTGCTTCCAGAATTACGGGATCGTGCCGGATATCCTGACCAGCGCGAAGGGCCTTGGCGGCGGGCTGCCGATCGGCGCGTGCCTCTGTACCGGGCGCCTCGGCGGGGTGATGGACGCCGGTTCGCACGGCTCCACCTTCGGCGGCAATCCGGTCGTCTGCGCGGGAGCGCTCGCGGTGCTGGACGTGGTCGGGGACGGGGGCTTTTTACGGGAGGTGCGTGAAAAGGGCGCGTACCTTACGGAAAAGCTTTCCGCCATGGAGGAAATCGAGTTTGTCCGCGGGCTGGGCATGATGCTCGGCGCGAAGCTGAAAAAGGGGAGCGCCAAAGAGGCCGCGCAGAAATGCGCCGAAAACGGCCTTCTGGTGCTGACGGCAAAAGAGCTGCTCCGCTTCCTGCCGCCGCTGACGATTGCCTATGAAGAGATCGACAGGGGTCTCGCGGTCCTGCAAAAAGTGATCCGGACCCTGAAATAAAGGAAGATAGAAAAACGGTAAAATAACATTTGATTTTTAGGAGGGCAACTATGAAACATCTGCTGAAAATGCTTGACCTGACCAGCGAGGATATCACCTCTGTTCTGAACCTTGCCGACCAGCTCAAATACGAGCAGAAGCACGGCATCGAGCACCGGCATCTGGCGGGGAAAACGCTGGGAATGATCTTTGAAAAGGCTTCCACCCGGACTCGCGTTTCCTTTGAAGTCGGTATGTACCAGCTGGGCGGGCTGCCGATTTTCCTTTCCGCGAAGGATCTTCAGATCGGCCGCGGCGAGCCGGTGCAGGACACCGCCCGCGTGCTTTCCCGCTATCTGGACGGCATCATGATCCGCACCTTCAGGCAGTCGGAGGTCGAAGCGCTGGCACAAAACGGCACCATCCCGATCATCAACGGCCTGACCGACTTTTCCCACCCGTGCCAGGTGCTGGCCGACCTGATGACCATCCGCGAGTACAAGGGCAGCCTTGACGGGCTGAAGCTGTGTTACATCGGCGACGGGAACAACATGATGAATTCGCTGATCGTGGGCGGACTGAAAATGAAGATGGAGGTCGCCGTCGCCTGCCCGAAGGAATACCGACCGGCCGCCGCGGTCCTCGATTTCGCGGTCACGCACCCCGCGTTCAGCATGACCTCCGACCCGAAGGAAGCCGCAAAGGGCGCCGACGTGGTGATTACCGACGTGTGGGCTTCCATGGGACAGGAGGAGGAAGCGCAAAAACGCCGCGATGCGTTCAGGGGCTTCCAGATCAATGAGGAAATCATGTCCGCCGCCAAGAGCGACGCCATTGTCCAGCACTGTCTGCCCGCGCACCGCGGCGAGGAAATCACTGCGGAAATGTTTGAAAAACACGCGAAGGGAATTTTTGACGAGGCTGAAAACCGTCTGCACGCGCAGAAAGCCGTGCTGGTCAGCCTGATGGGCGGAAAATAAGGGTTATTTGACCAGTATCCCGCTGTCGGAGACCTGCAGGATCAGAATCTGTTCCTCCAGTCCGGTGGCTGCGTTGATATAGACCAGAACCTGCTCGTTATTCTGTCCGCTGCATACAAATTCATAGGTGAGCACTTCGCTCAGACCGGGGGTTGGAATCAAAGCCAGCCCTCTTTTTTTGACCGTCAGCTTTTTGCTGACGGAAGCCTGCGCCTGATCGGCGCTGATTTTCGCGGCCACCGTGCGGTCGTGGTGGTTCATGATATAGCCCGTGGAGTTGAACAGTACGATTTCCCCGTCGTCCAGCGCGACGGAAATTTTGATCAGATCGGGGTAGTAGATAATATCGTCTTTATCATAGGCGTAGTTGATCGTGCAGATGCCGTCGTTGATGACGTAGTAGGTCTGCTTCATATCCGAAATGCCCCGGCCCTTCAAAAAGGCGGCGGCTTTTTTGGACGCGTCCTCGTAGCTGAGGTTTTCGGCGGTCACGTCGCGCGCGTTCTCCATGCTGGAGACAAACCCGCCCGCCTTTGTCACACAGATGCGGATACCGCCGTTGTTTGCGGTAAAATTATAGGTGGGCAGGTTTCCCGCCGTGTCCTGCGTATGTGCAAGCTTGTCCTGCGTGACCCCCAGGAATTCCGCCGCGATATTCTGCGCGTTGCCCTGGGCGATCTGCCCGCGCCCCTCGGTCAGCATCGGCTTCATCTGGCTGATATGGTCGGAGAACGGGCCGTCGTAAATCAGCGAGGGGAAATCGGTAAAATCCTCCGCCGTTTTCTTGAACTCGCCGGAAAGCTGGTCGGACTCGATATCGGTCTTTGCGTTCTGCAGGCCGGACTGCAGCGTTTTGGCGTACTTTTCCAGCTGATTCATGGTCTTGTAGTCCTCTTCGCCGATCTTCTGCCCGGCGGAAATTTTGGTGGACAGCGTCATGGCGTAATCGCCGACCTGAGTAATGAATTTGGTCACGTTGTCCAGTGAATGGTCGGTGATCGGCAGCACCGCCAGCGCGGATTTCGCCATGCTGGATTCCCTCATCAGCTTGGCGGCCAGCCCGTTTTGCTGGGTTGACGTGTTCGCGTAGGAGGCCTTGTTCAGCGCGGTTTCTATGTTGGAGACGCAGCCGCTCAGGTCGCCTAAGGCACGCTTGTAGTTGTATTCCAGGTTCATTTTATATTTGTTTGCGGAAACATAGCCCATCGCGGTCGTCGCCCCGAGCGTTACGATCAGCGCGATCACGGCGATCAGCGAGATCATTCTTTTTTTATTCATCATTTTTCACCCCATGACGGTATTTTTTACACGCGGGGCAAAAATATACAGATTTTTCGGTTTCATGAGGAATCCCTATGATATAATAACCGCAGGCGATTATGATATCGCTTCGCCGGTTCATCAGGATCCCACAATGGCGCGCTGCGCCTGTGATATCATAAAAAAATCAAAGCGGGAGGAATTTTTATGGCAAAACCGGTCATCGGCCTGACGCCGCTTTACGATCCGGAGCAGGAGCGGCTCTGGATGCGCCCGAACTATCTGCGCGCCGTCGAGGAGGCGGGAGGAGTGCCGCTGGTCCTGCCGCTGGCGGGCGGGGAGGAGGACGTTGCCGCGCTGTCCGGGCTGTGCGACGGATTTCTGTTTACCGGCGGGCCGGACGTGCATCCCTCGCTGTTCGGCGAAGAGACGCTGCGCTTCTGCGGGCCGATCGATTCGCGGCGCGATAAATTTGAAATCCTTCTGCTGAACCGGGCCGTAAAGCTCGACAAGCCCATGCTGGGCATCTGCAGGGGCATCCAGCTGATGAACGCGGCGCTCGGCGGCAGCCTGTACCAGGATATCCCGGCGCAGGTGCGGGGACTGCCGGTCGCCCACAATCAGAAGCCCCCCTACGATGTGGCGGTGCATAGTATTGTCATTGAGAAGGAAAGCCCGCTCTGCGCCATCCTTCATAAGACGGAAATGACGGTCAACAGCATGCACCATCAGGCGATAAAAGACCTTGCGCCGCCGCTCCGGTGCGCCGCCAGCTCGGCGGACGGGCTGGCGGAGTGCGTCTGGATGCCGGGAAAGCGGTTTTTTCTGGGGGTGCAGTGGCATCCGGAGTATTTGCCCGGGCCGGAAAGCGGGAACCTTTTCCGCGCTTTCCTCAGCGCCGCAAAGGGATAATATTCCCTGCCGTGCGCGGCGGCAGGCCGTTTTTCTTTGCCATTACTTGCTATTTTTTGTACGCGAAAGTATAATAGGTAATATTGCAGTACCGATATTGCGGGAAAGAAACCGGAGCAGAAAATTGCTGCGACTGAAAAACAAGCCGGAGGCATCTATGGATATTCAGAAATTTTACAGTTCGATACAGGGAAAGAAAGTGGCCTTCTGCGGCATCGGCGGAAGCAACCTGCCGCTGATCAAAATCTTCGCGCGGCGAGGGGCGGCCGTAACGGCCCGCGACCGGCGGACGGAGGAAAAGCTGGGCGAAACGGCCGGCGGGCTGAAAGAGCTGGGCGTCACGCTGAAGCTGGGGGAGGGCTATCTCAACGATCTTGACGAAGACATCATCTTCCGTACGCCCGGCATGAAATATTATCTGCCCGAGCTGAACGCGGCCCGCGAGCGCGGCGCGGCGGTCACCTCTGAAATGGAGGTTTTCTTCGACCTGTGCCCCTGTAAAATTTTCGCGGTGACCGGCAGCGACGGAAAAACCACCACGACCACCATCCTTTCGGAAATGCTCAAAGCGGCCGGAAAAACCGTCCATCTGGGCGGAAATATCGGCAAGCCCCTTCTGCCCGAAATCGAAAGCATCCATCCCGACGACGTGGCGGTGGTGGAGCTTTCCAGCTTCCAGCTGATTTCCATGCGCCGCAGCCCGGACGTCGCCGTGGTGACCAACGTCACCCCGAACCATCTGGACATGCATAAGGACATGCAGGAGTATATCGACGCGAAAAAGAATATCCTTCTGCACCAGAACGCCTTCGGGCGCGCGGTGCTCAACGCGGACTATGAAATTACGGCCGGCTTCGCAAAGGATGTCCGCGGCGACAGGCTGATGTTCAGCCGGAAGGGAAGATGCGCGCGCGGCGCGTGGCTCAACGATCAAAACGAGATCATCCTGTCGCTGGACGGGAAGGACATCCCCGTGATGAGCGCCTCGGAGATCCGGATCCCCGGCGGCCACAATATTGAAAATTACCTCGCCGCCGTCTGCGCCCTGTGGGGGACCGTCGGCACGGATGTGATGGTTCAGACCGCCCGCGCCTTTTCCGGTGTGGAGCACCGCAACGAATTTGTGCGGGAGCTGGACGGCGTGAAATATTACAACGACTCCATCGGGACCACCCCGAGCCGCACGGCGAACGGGACCCTGAAGCTTTTCGACCGCAAGATCATTCTGATCGCGGGCGGCTACGACAAAAAAATCCCGTTCGACTCCTTCGGCCCCGCCGTGGCGGACAGCGTAAAGACGCTGGTGCTGATGGGCGCGACCGCGGACAAAATCGAGCGGAGCGTCAAGGCGGCGCCGAACTACCGGGAGGGCGGCCCGAAGATCCTCCGGGTGCGCTCGCTGGAAGAAGCGGTCCAGGCCTGCCGGGCCGAGGCGGTACCGGGCGACATCGTATCCCTTTCGCCGGCCTGCGCGAGCTTCGACATGTTCCCGAACTACGAAACGCGCGGAGAGGAATTCAAAAAACTGGTGGAACGGCTGTAATCCGGCCGTTTTCCCTTTACATAGATCAACACAGTAAAAAACTGACCAGTCAGGAATATAGCAGATAACGGAGTGAATACCATGGATGAACTGAAGAGGCTTGTTTTTCGCCTTTGCGCGGCTCCCGGCACACCGGGGGACGAAAACGCCGCGGCAAAAACAGCGGTGGAAGAGCTTTCCCGATACGCGCAGGCCCGTATTGACAAGATGGGCAGCGTGATTGCGAAAATGGGGAAGCCCGGCGCGGAAAAGCATATTCTGCTTGACGCGCATATCGATCAGATCGGACTGATTGTAACCAATATTGATAAGCACGGATTTATCCGGGTTGACCGCAGCGGCGGGGTGGACCGCCGTGTCATGCCGGGCAGCCCGGTCACCATTTACGGCAGAGAAACGCTGACCGGCATTGTCTGCTGCACGCCGCCCCATCTTTCGGACGGCAGCGAGGATAAGGTGCTTCCGGTGGAAAAAATGGCGGTGGACGCGGGGCTTTCCCGGGAAGAAGCGGAAAAGCTGATCCGTCCTGGCGACCGGATTCTGTTTTGCGCCGCGCCGAAAAGCCTTCTGGGTACGCGGGTAACCGCCCCTGGGCTGGACGACCGCGCGGGCGTCGCCGCGCTGATCCGCTGCGCGCAGCTGCTTTCCGGCTGCGACCTTGGCTGTGAAGTCACCCTTCTTTTCAGCAGCCGGGAGGAGGTCGGCGGCCAGGGCGCTTTGACGGGCGCCTATTCCGTCAACCCGACCCATGCGGTGATCGTGGACGTCAGCTTTGCCAAACAGCCGCACGTCCCGCCGGAAAAATGCGGGAAGCTGGGCGGCGGCCCGATGATCGGCATCGCGCCCCCGCTCGACCGTGAAATGGCCGGCGCGATGATCGAAACGGCGAAGAAGAACGGGATTCCCTATAAGCTCGACGTAATGGGCGGCTCAACGGGAACGAATTCCGACGAGATCGCGGCATCGCGCCGGGGCGTAAAGTCGGAGCTGGTTTCCATCCCGCTCCGGTACATGCACACGCCGGTCGAGGTCGTCGACCTTACGGATCTGGAAGATACCGCCCGGCTGATCGCGGAATACATAAAGGGGGTGGAGTGATGGACTGGAAGCTTCTGCAGCGCCTGTGTACGGCGCGCGGCATTTCCGGACAGGAGGAGGAAGTACGGAAGATCATTCTGGAGGAAATCCAGCCGTACGCCACGAGCATTGAAATTACTCCGCTCGGCAGTATCATCGTCTTTAAAAAGGGCGCGAAACGCCCCAGAACCAAGCTGATGCTGAACGCCCATATGGACGAGGTCGGCATGATCGTGACCGATATTGCGGACGACGGCCTTTTGAAATTTGAGACCGTCGGCGGGATCGACCGCCGCGTCCTCTGCGGCAGGCCGGTCACGGTCGGCGCGGGTGTCGGCGGGGTGATCGGCGCAAAGCCGATCCATCTTCTGGAGGAGGAAGAAAAGGAAAAATCCGTACCGGTGAAGGAATTATATATCGATATCGGCGCAAAGGACCGGGAGGAAGCGGAGCGGTATGTCACCCCCGGGGACCCGGTCACCTTCGACTCCGTTTTCGATACGTCCCACGGCATGATCAAGAGCCGCGCGCTCGACGACCGGGCCGGGTGCGCCATGCTGATCCGTATGATTCAGAGCGAGCTGAAATACGATCTGTATTTTGTGTTCGCCGTACAGGAGGAAACCGGGCTGATCGGTTCCCGGACGGCGGCCTTTGCGGTGGAGCCGCAGGCGGCGATCGTTCTGGAAAGCACCACGGCGGCGGATGTGGCCGGGGTGGATAAAGAAAACCGGGTCTGCTGCGTCGGCGGCGGCGCGGTGATTTCCTTTATGGACAGGCGTACGATTTACGATAAGGAATACTATCAGCTGGCGTTTCAGGCGGCCAAAAAGGCCGGGGTAAGCTGCCAGCCGAAACGGGCTGTCGCGGGCGGAAACGACGCCGGCGCCATCCACGTTTCCCGCGGCGGAGTAAGAACCGTTGCGGTTTCCCTTCCGTGCAGGTACCTGCATTCCGCGGTGAGCCTGATATCACAGGAGGACTTCATTTCCGCGCAGAAGCTTGTTTGTGAGCTTGCGGACAGGATTGCGGGCGAGGAACAAGATGATTAAAAAAGTAGAATATGAAGAGGCTCTTTCCCCGTTCGGCGCGACAGTGTTCGGGTGTCAGATTCTTTCCACCGCTCGGGCTTACGGCCTGAACGAGCCGTTTGCCCAGTTCTGGGCGCAGGAGGAAACCGGTACGCTGCTGTGCAAGCTGGACGACACGGTGATTCTGGACGCCGGGGAAGCGGATTTTGAGGAATTGGCCGATTTTATCCGCATGACGGGCGCGGACCGTTTGCTCTGCGGCTCCGGCGCGGCGCGGAAAATCGGGTTCCCGGTTACAAAGCGCGGGCAGATCATGCGGTATGACAATGCTTCGTCTGTGCAGCCGCGGTCCCTGTTTGAAGCGAACCCCAGCCTGCGCGACATTCACGCGCTCCTTTCGGCCTGCGCTTCGGAGAGCTTTACGCCGCCGGAGTTCGAGCCGTTTTATATGGATATGTCCCACCGCATCCGTCACGATACCGCCGTGACGGCGGGAATCCGTCAGGGGGACAGGCTGGTTTCCTGCGCGATCTGCTCCACCCGGACGGAACAGACGGCCGTGCTGTCGGCGGTCTGCGTAGACCCTGAGCATCGAAGAAAGGGGCTGGGGCATGAAACGCTTTCGGCGCTGATTTCCCAGCTGTCGGGCAGAAGGATTTTTATTCTGCGCGCTCAGGATGAAAACGAGGATTTCTACCGCTCCTACGGCTTTTCAGGATGCGGGGAATTTACAGAAATGAAGATTTGATATCTTCGGCAGATATGCGGGCGGGCTGACTCCCCTTTGGACCGGGACGGCGGGCCCGCTTTGCCAATGATGAGGAATAGTTGAGGAACAAACATGCTTTACCCTTATTTCACAATCGATAAAAAGATAAAGGACGCCTCGGAAAAGGCGTCGAAAATAATTGCGCCGGTTCTGGAAAGAATCGACGGGATTACCGATTACAACCAGCAGAAGATGATGGCGGCGTTTAATCAGGCGGAGGTCAGCGAAAGCCATTTCGCGGCGTCCACCGGCTACGGCTACGGCGACCGCGGGCGCGACGCGCTGGACGCGGTTTATGCCGCGGCGCTCGGCGCCCAGGACGCGCTTGTGCGCTATAATTTCGTCAGCGGCACCCACGCGCTGACGGTGGCGCTGTTCGGGGTGCTGCGCCCGGGCGACGTGATGCTCAGCGTAACGGGGATTCCCTACGATACCCTGCGCGGCGTCATCGGCCTTACCGGCGACGGGAACGGCTCCTTAAAGGAATTTGGTATCCGGTACGAACAGCTGGAGCTGAAAGCGGACGGAACGCCCGATTACGAAGAGATCGGGCGGCGGGTCAATCCGGGAATCAGGATGGTCTATATCCAGCGTTCGCGCGGATACAGCCTGAGGCCTTCCCTTTTTGTGGAGGATATTGAAAAAATAGCGAAGACTGTAAAAGTCAAGGCGCCGGACTGCATCGTGATGGTGGACAACTGCTACGGCGAGTTTGTCCAGACGGCGGAACCGGTCGGCCGCGGGGCAGACCTGATGGCCGGTTCGCTGATCAAAAATCCGGGCGGCGGCGTCGCGCCTACCGGAGGGTATATCGCCGGACGCAAGGATCTGGTGGAAAGCTGTTCCTACCGCCTGACCACGCCGGGGACCGGCCGCGAAATCGGCGCGACCCTCGGCAACAACCGGGAGCTGTTCATGGGCGCTTTCCACGCGCCGCATGTCACCGGCGAAGCGCTGAAAACCGCCTCGTTTACCGCGGCGCTGTTCAGTCTTTTCGGGTACGACGTCACCCCGAAGTACGACGAACCGCGCGCCGATATCATCCAGGCCGTGCTGCTGCGCCGCGAAGAGGCGCTGATCGCTTTCTGCAAAGGGGTGCAGAAGGGCGCTCCCGTGGATTCCTTTGTGACCCCGGAGCCCTGGGATATGCCCGGCTACGACTGCAAGGTGATTATGGCCGCGGGCGCGTTCACGCTCGGCGCTTCCATTGAGCTTTCCGCGGACGCGCCCCTGCGCGAGCCTTACGCCGCATGGATGCAGGGCGGGCTGAACTACCACAGCGGCCGTCTCGGCGCGATGCTGGCCGCCCAGTCCATGCTGGAGCAGGGGATTCTGGGCGGATAAAGGGCTTGCAAAAAAGCTGTTGTTACGGTATAATAGCTTTCGCACGCGGATATGGTGGAATTGGCAGACACGCCAGATTTAGGTTCTGGTGAGTAACCCTCGTGCAGGTTCAAGTCCTGTTATCCGCACCAGAAGATTAGGTCAAAATAGATACAGGGCTGAAAAAGCCAGTGTTTATGCGGCCTGACGAGGGTTTTGAATGAAAAATTCAAGACCCTCGTTTTTCATAGATGCAGCTTGCTTGCATCTTATGCACCCTGCTTTTTAACAAGAAAGGGTGTTTCTTGTTTTTGGCCGGGATCAGTCCGGTTAGCAATTTAATAAAGCCAATACCCTATGGGCAATTTTGAAGCGGCTGTGTTCTTCGTAACTGAAAAACACAGCCGCTTTTTTTGTTGCTCAAAAACAAAATGAAAGGATGGATGCACCATGAAAAATGAACTGCAGACCCTGCGGCTCTTCAGCCCCCTCTTCCCTCACATCTACAGGGAAAATGAATGGGGTGATCTTGATGATTATCGGGAGGATTTATCTGCCGGTGAAATTTTAGAACATGAGGACAAAATCCTTGCCCTTATCCAGAAAGAAAAGCTGCCCAGCGAGGGCGAGCGTGGCCTCGCCGTTTACCTTGATGATGATCTCAGCCGAAAGGTGTACAGCATCAATCCCTCAGTAGAGGAATGGAACGGCGAACTGTGGGGTGTGACCGAGGTGCAAACTCACGGTTCACTTTCTGTTTCAGAGCTTGTGGAGTTGACAGAATGGCTTTCTTCACAATTTTCTGACGGTTGGGGCGAGGGGCTGGAACAAAGGGAAATCAAGGTGGAGGACGGTGAGCTGTATCTCAGCTTTTGGGATAGCAGTGACCGCTTCTTCATCAAACCGGAGGATGAGCTGAAAGACAACCAGTCCTTCGGTTTCGGCATGACGATGGGAGGAATGAGGTAATGCCAAATCATGTAACTAATATTTTAAGAGTATCCGGCGATCCGGAAAAGGTCAGGGCGATGTTCGAGGATATCAGAGATGATAAGATCGGCCTCGGCAGCATTGACTTCAACAAGGTCATTCCGATGCCTGCGCATATCTTTCGTGGAAATCTCGGTATGGCCGAGCGTGAAAAGTACGGCAAAGACAACTGGTATGACTGGTCGATTTCCAATTGGGGAACTAAGTGGAACAGCTACGGCTACGATGGTGCATATACCCCGCAGTATCCTCAGCCTAGCTGGGCGGAATGCGATGCAAGCCTTTGGCTGGATTCGCTGAAAACAATTTTGGCGCAGATTAAGGACAAGGGTAACATCACCGCAGAGGATATCGGCACGATTGCGTTTGCGTGTATAGATGCTTCCATCGTTCCTGTGGACGAAAATTGCAATCCTATCGACAACTGCATCATCTGGATGGATAGCCGAACCGGCGAACAGGCTGACCGGCTGAGCCGGAAAATCTCCGAATCGGATGCGCTGGCTATCTCCGGTTCTCCAATCACGCCGTTCCAGGATGTCACAAAGATCATGTGGATCAAAGAGAATAAGCCGGAAGTCTACAAAAAGGCCCGTTACTTCTGCGAGGCAACTTCCTTTTTCGTGGGTTATCTGACTGGAACTCCAATCAACGGATATTGCGGCGCATCCTATACGCAGATCTATGACATCCGCACCAAAACTTGGTCAGAGGCTATCTTCCAAGCAGCTGAATTGGATATGGACAAGATGTTTGAGGTCAAAAGCGGCTACGAGATTGCAGGAACAGTGCGACCCAAGCGTGCTGCAGAACTTGGACTCAGCGTACATACCAAGGTCGTAGTGGGTGATAGTGACCATCAGGTTGCTATGCTTGGGTCTGGCATGTCTCAGCCTGGTCAGGTGATGGATATCAGCGGCACTTCCACCTCAATCTCTACCTATATTACGAAGCCGGTCTACGACTCCGTGGGCACTATGCTGACCCATATTTCCGCGGATGGAAAATATTGGACGCTGGAAAATGCTTCTCTGATTACCGGCGGCAATCTGCGCTGGTATAAGGACACTATCGCAAGGTGTGACTACAGTGAGATGGACCGCGCGGCGATCTCCATTGCGCCCGGTTCCGATGGCCTGCTGTTCCTGCCGTTCCTACAGGGCCAGATCACTCCGGCGGCTAACAGCAATGCCCGCGGTGTGTTCTTCGGCTTGACGATGAACCATAACATCCCTCACATGACCCATGCGGTCTATGAGGCGAATGTCTTTACAATCCGGGACTGTATTGAGGTGATCAATACCTCCGTAGACAGGCCGGATGTGATTATCGGTACCGGCGGCGGAACGCGATCTGAGCTGTGCAATCAGATGAAAGCCGATTGCCTTGGTATTCCGTTCCAGGTGATGGAATCAGAAAATGCGACCGGTATCGGCGCTGGTATGATCGCTGGCACGGCCGCTGGACTGTTCTCCACGCCGGAGGACGCCATTGAGAGATATGTGAAAAAAGGAAGACTTTATGAGCCGAATCCGGCGAAGAAGGCTGCTTATGACGAAGCGTATGCCGCTTACCTGAAGTGTCAGGAGATTTGTCAAAGTCTGTTCTAGCATTATCAAAACCAGTAGTGGTGGTACGGGTAACTTGCAAAGCAGTACCCACTTTGTTAATCGGGACAGTTTTCGCAGGGAGAAAACTGTCCCGATTGTTTGTTGGCGGCAGGCTCTCAATGCCCTTTGGACGCACAATTTCACCGTGCGTCTGCACGTCCTGTGCTTTTTGCCGGAGAGGACAGAGCGGAGATCTTCGGGAGCGTATCCGTCCTGTTTCTGTTCCCCACCTCTCTTCGATTTGAGATAGAAAAAGTCCGATTGGAAATACCCAATCGGACTTTTTAAACAGCAATTCGCTCTGAATTATTTCAGCTTCGTGCCATCCTTGAAAGCATTGCCAACCTTTTCTCCAATCACATGATAGGCGTTGCTCACTGGGTCAAAGGTAATCGGGTGCAGCTTTGCGAGGTCAATTTTTCCGCTCTCATTGAGAACATTTTCATCGGCGCAGACGTTGATGATCTCTCCCACCAAACGGCAGCTTTCTTTATCATAGCTTTTCAGCCTGCACTCAAGCGCCATTGGCAATTCGTTAATCAGCGGCGCGTCCACAAATTTGCTCTTGGCAGCATGGAAACCGGCTTTTGCGAATTTGTCTGGCACATCGTTTGCAGACACAATGCCCACATAATCGCACTCGGCTATATGCGCCGCATCCGCCATGCTGACGGTGAACGCTCCGCGCGCCAGAATGTTTTTGACGGTCTTATGCTCCGCGCTCAGACACATGGAAACCTCGGTTGCCTCGCTGATGCCGCCCCACGCTGCGTTCATCGCGTCGGGTGTGCCATTCTCATCATAGGTAGCAATGATAAATACCGGCTGCGGATAAGACAGCGGTTTTGCTCCAAAATTCTTTCTCATGGTATCGACAGTCCTTTCGCTTTGTACTATATAATATTTGCTAATTGTTATCCTCGATCTCTGCCGTCGCGTTTTTCAACGCTGTATTTGCTTCGGCAGGGCACCGATGTCCATCGCACATTCACCGGGCGGCCAATTCCGCTTTTGTATCTGACGAACCATAGAAGAATGCATGCCGATGATTTCCTTATCATTCACAGGGACATCCCTACATCACTAGGATGATTCTATTATACCACGCTGTGGACATTTCACCTATCAATCCGATCCTGTATAGTGTACCGTAAATTCTTTATTTTGTCTGGCAGCCACGCCGCCGCCATTGGAAGTCCCATCGGGCTGACGAGAAACGCAATCACCAGCAGGATCATACCGTTTTTCACCGAGCTTTTCCTCAGGTTTATGTCGGCATTTTCCGACTGACGTTTGATTTGGAAGAAAACAACACCCCAGAGTTGGCAGTCACCATAACGCTGCCTGATTTTGGCGTGTTTTCTGTGTTTCCTGAGCCCTATTCGATTATATGCCCGGCAGGTGAATGTCGGAATGAGCTCCGAGAATATTGGGAGCAAAGAGATGAAGATGATTGATTTTACTGTTTCGGATATGGGTGCGCAGCAATTTTTCAGCGCGTTCGCCGTCATGATTTTCCAGCGCGGTAATCAGCTTCAAATGGTATTCCTGGGCTTTTCGGATTTCATTCCGGTTCCTTTCAATCAGCCGTGTGATACGCCGTATCTGACCGTCCAGATTCGTTCTGTGAATGCGGATAAGAAGGTCGTTCCCAGAATGTTCCACAATGTAGTTGTGCATTTGATTATCGGTGTCAAAGTATTGATCGTATTGCTGCAGCTTCAGGTGGTTCTCCATTGTGTGATAAATCTCCCACAGTTCCTGAATCTGGTCTGAGCGCAGCGACTGTGCGCAAAGGCGGGCGGCAAGCCCCTCCAGATATTCGCGTATATCATATATGCGTGCAATATCCTCATACCGTATTTCACTGACCATATTGCCCGAGGTGCCAAGACTGATGACAAGGCCCTCCATAATCAGGCGCTGAATGGCTTCCCGAATGGGGCTGCGGCTGGTGTTTAGAGCCATACATAGCTGCCGCTCGACAAGCAGCGTGCCAGCCTTGAGCTGATTCGTAATAATTTGTTCCTTTAGAATTTTGTATACCGCCTGTGATTTTGATTTTTCTGTTTTTTCATATGGGATTAATGTTGCATCCATATATAAAGATAACCTCACTAAATAAAATATTAAAGAAAGACATTTAGAAATGCCATCCATACAAAAAACCAATATTATTAAAACTGGTATTCCAAATGTATTATAGCATTTGGAATAAATTTTGTAAAGAATCTAAATTGTATATTTTTTAACATGTGTTTATTGTAAAAATTGTTGAAAAAATGATAGACGAATTGGATGAGTACATAATTTTTATATTTTTTGAATCAACTTATTGATAATTTTAGAAATTAGTGATAATATATACCTATGGAATACCAACAGAGTTCCAATATGGATATAATTGGAATGTCAATACGGAACATACGTAAAAAAGAAGCATCTGATAAAGGAGGAAGCAGTTTGGATTTATTTGATCTGCACGGTAAAAAAGCAATTGTTACGGGCGCGGCTGCGGGGTTGGGCCAGAAAATTGCACAGGGTCTTGCCGAAGCCGGGGCGGCGGTTGCCATTATGGACAGAATCGACGAAACGGAAAAGATTGCCGCCGCCATGTCGGCGGACGGGCTTGCGTTTTACGGAGTGCAGGCGGATCTGATGGATCGGGAGGGCCTGAAACGCGGATTTGACGGCGCAGTCCGGAAGCTGGGCGGCCTTGACATTCTGGTGAATAATGCGGGGATGCAGGTTCGCGGCCCTGCGGAGGAGATTCCGCTGGACAAATGGGACCGCCTGATTGAATTGAACATTACGGCGGTATTTGAGATGAGCCAGCTGGCAGCGAAAGCAATGATCCCAAAGGGGACAGGAAAGATGATCAACGTCGCGTCCATGCTCAGCTTTTTCGGCGGTTACACCTGCTCGCCCTACGCCGCTTCAAAAGGGGCGGTGGCACAGCTTACCAAAGCGTTTTCCAACGAATGGGCGTCAAAGGGGATCAATGTGAACGCCATTGCCCCCGGATATATGGCCACCGCGCTGAATACCGCCATTATCAACGACCCGGTCCGCAACCATGAAATTACGCTGCGCATTCCCGCCGGGCGCTGGGGCACCCCGGACGACTTAAAAGGAACCGTTGTTTTTCTGGCTTCCCGGGCCTCCGATTACGTGACCGGTGCAGTGATTCCCATTGACGGCGGGTACCTTTCCAGATAAACGCCGATCCCCGCGAAAAGGAGAACCGATATGGACACCGCTCAAATCTTACAGGAAATCAGGAAACGAAAACTCATTGCCATTGTCCGGGGCGTAACGTCCGGGCAGATCGTGGAAACGGCGGGGGCGCTGGCGGCCGGAGGCATTCCCTGCCTGGAAATCGCCATTGACCAGACCAGCGGCGAAACCGTGCTGGAAACCTTCCGCTCCATAAAGCTTGTAAAAGAAACCTTCGGGGATCAGATTTTTCTGGGAGCCGGAACCGTGCTGACGGAAGAACAGGTGAACGCGGCGGCGGAGGCCGGCGCCGAATATATGATTTCCCCCAACACGGACGAAAAGGTGATCCGCCGGACCAAAGCGATCGGAAAGCTCTCCATCCCGGGCGCCTTCACCCCTTCGGAAGCGGTAGCCGCTTACCGCGAGGGCGCTGACATTGTAAAGCTCTTCCCCGCCGGACTGCTCGGGCCGGATTACATAAAAGCGATCAGAGGACCGCTGGGACACATTCC
>NZ_JBNLXQ010000024.1:12857-18767 GCF_053840905.1 Caproiciproducens sp. | reverse complement strand
TTTGCTTTCGCGCTTTGCGTCTTTCGTAAGGCGCTTGACTATAATACCAAATACCTCCCCGTAAGTCAACCCTTTTTCTGAAGTTTTTTTACTTTTTTTTAACATTTGCCTTTTTTCTGTCAATAGAGAACTTTATCCCCTGTTTTTTCGCGTTTTGGGGGCTGTTTTTGTAAATCTTTCAATATTTCAGTCTGCTCGGGATAAAACCGCCCCGTGAGGGAAAAATTTGTACAGAGGTGTTCAATATGGAAAAAAAATTGAAATATGTCTGGGCAATGATCGTTGTGGTGCTGGTAAATATTCTTGTCATTTCGATCGTCACCAATTTGGGCGGCTCGGTTCTGACCCTTTCCAAGGTGGGGTCCCAGGGCGAAGAAGTGAAAAGCATCCAGACGAAGCTGAGCAATCAGGGTTATTATAAAGGAAAGATCGACGGGATTTTCGGCAGCCAGACCAAAAGCGCCGTTGTCAGCTTTCAAAAGGCGAAGGGCCTGACCGCCGACGGGATCGCGGGCCCCAAAACACTGGCGGCGCTCGGGCTCGGAGGCTCCGCCGGCGCACAGGGAGGCTTCAGCAGCAACGACGTCACCCTGCTTGCCCGCGTCACGTCCGCCGAGTCGCGAGGCGAGCCCTATACCGGACAGGTTGCGGTCGCCGCCGTAATCCTGAACCGGATCGAACATCCGTCGTTCCCCAATACGCTGGCGGGCGTGATCTATCAGCCCGGCGCGTTCAGCTGCCTGAATGACGGCGGCATCAACGCCCCTATTTCCGACACGGCTTACAAGGCCGCGCGCGACGCGATCAACGGCTGGGATCCTTCCGGCGGAGCGATCTATTATTATAACCCCGCAAAAGCCACCAGCAGCTGGATTTTTTCCCGCCCCGTGATCACGGTCATCGGCGACCACCGTTTTTGCAGTTGACCCGGTTTTTTTCATGATAACATTGGCGCAGAACAAGTTGATTGTCCTGCGCCAAATATTTTTATTATTATGTATAAATGCGCCAGATATCCGAACCTCTATGCCACGGTGACAAGGCAGCGGCGCACCGGAGCCTGGTTCGGCAGCACGGAATAGATGGAGGTGGTCCCAGCGGCGACCCCCGTGATCTTTACATAATAGCTGCCGTTCTGCAGCTTCTGGTAAACGATTTTCGCCACGCCGGAATTTCCGGTGGTAAAGGAAGGCTTCGCGCTGATTCCGTTCGGTGTAAACTTAAACTGGTAGCTCTGGCCCGGTTTTAAGGACATCGACAAGCCGGTATCGGACAGAATGGTGTTGTCCGCGGGAGCCTGTGCCGGGGTTGTGGAAAGGTAATCCACATAGCAGTAGTCCTGATCGACAGAAGTATTGACTCCGCCGATCAGGCCGGCGTCGCTGTACTGCCACATCGTATAGGCACCGCTGTAATTCGGAGAGGCTACATTATAATGCGCCACCCATTTATCATAAGCGCTCAGCGCGGTGCTGCTCAGGTTGGAATTGAACATGCTCGCGTTGCTGTAAATTCCGGTCTTATACCCCGCGTTGGCCATCGTGCTGCAGAAGGCGGTGACGATTGCCGCGAGCTGATCCCCCGTCATGGCGCTGTTTACCGCGTTTTGCTCCACATCGTAGAACACCGGGTAATCCAGACGGCGTCCGTTCAGGATGCCGAGGCACATCTGCGCTTCCTGTACGGCAATTTCCGGAGTCGTCGCATAGCAGACGTGATAGGCGCCGACCTTGATTCCGTTCGCAGCCGCCCCTTCATAGTTCGCCGCAAAACAATCGTCGGTCTGTGTTTCCGGCAGCTCGTTCCCGTAGCCGGTGCGCAGGATCGCAAAATCCACGCCGGCGAGCTTTACGTTGGCCCAGTCCACGGCTCCCTGATGCTCGGACACGTCGATCCCCTTCCGGACGACGTGCACGTCGCAGACGGCGCTGCGTCCGTCCTGCGCGGTGACGGTAACCGTCGTCCTGCCGAGCGCGGAGGCGGTAACGGTCCCGTTTGCCACCGAGGCAACGGCGGGATTGCCCGACGCCCATTGAAGCGAGGACACGCTGCTGTCGCTGACGGTCAGCACGGCGGTCTCCCCCGCTTTCAGATAAAGGCTGGCGCTGCTGAGCGGAAGGGCCGCGGAAACGCCGGTATCCGCGGCAAAAGCAGTGGTACTGAGCGATACGGCCATTGCCAATACCAAAAGCAAGGACATCCATTTTTTCTTCATTTCAGTTCCTCCATCGTTTCATAAAAATTTTCCCGCATTCAGGTAAAAGATCATGATACGGACGATTGATCGTTTTGCCGGGGTGCTTCCAAAATATGGTATTTCTGAATCCTTATTATATTCCTGTCCCTTCCCTTCTGTCAAGAACGGATCACGGATTTTAACCGGCATGAAAAACGGGCCTTCCGGCAGTTGCCGGAAAGCCCGTTCGCTGAAAAATTATTTTTTGAACGCCTGAAACAGCTTTGTGACGTCTTCCTTGTGCTGTTTGTTCTCATCGGAACCGGAGGTATCCTTATAAATCATGATATATTTTCCGCTGTCGGAAATCACCGCCGGAACGGTCTGGTTCATAATGGTGAACTGATTTTTCGCCTTCACCTCGTCCAGAACGGCGGAAGCCTCGCCGGAAAGGCTGCCGGTATCAAATTCATAAAGCTCCACAGTGACATTGTTTTTGCCGTTATAGTCAAACTGATATTTCGCGCCCTTTTTCGCGCCGATAAAATCCGCTTTCATTTCTGCCGGAGTCCCGGAAATCGCCGAATTTGAGGAAAGGTATTTTTCGAGACCGGCAAGGCTGTCCTCCATATTGTCCGAACCGACCGCGGAAGAAACCGCCGCCTGGGAGGAAGCGTTTGGCGCCGACTGGGCGCCGCCCACGTCGCCCATTCCGCAGGCCGCAAAGGAACCGGCCATAACAACCGCCAATGCAAGGATTAAAATTTTCTTCATTTTCATGATAGATCCTCTCTTAAACAAAAACTTGAAGGCTTTGCCGTGACGGTCGCAGCGCGGGCACAGTCCTTTTGGAATCACAAAATAGCTTGCCCAAAATGATTTCTCTTTTTCAATTTTATACAGCTCCCACCATAAAAGCCGCATCGCATGTGCGGGATTTCGACCGAAAAGGAAACCGCCGTCTAGGTAATTATCTGATTTTTACACTGATTTGTCAACCCTCATTTCACTCCCGCAAAAAGGCGGCTCCGAAGGAGAAAAAATCCCTGCCTCCCAAAGGAAGCAGGGAAAAAAACGGAAAACGGATCAGCCGTTTTTGGAAACGCCGGAAAGCGGAAGCATCCCGGTCACGTGATACAGGAAGTTCCGGATCTTGGGCGACGTCGCGATCAGGTTTGTGGAGTGCGAAATGGGAAGCCACGGAGATTCCTTCGCGGCAAGCTTCTCCGCTTCGCCGTAAACGGCGTTCCGCTCCCCGCCCATCGGCAGCTTTACCGCCTTCGCGATCAGGGCTTTATACTCCTGATTCTGGAAATGGGCGTAGTTCATGCCGGGATCGTCCGACGCCAGCAGGCTCAGGAAATTGTCGGCGTCGCCGTTGTCGCCGATCCATCCGGCGAAGCAGATGTCGTAGTCGCCCTGCTGCTGCTTCGTCTTATAGGTGGTCCAGTCGTACGCGTCTATCGTGCAGGCGACGCCCACCTTGGAAAGATACCCCTGCACCGCCTCGGCAAGAGTCTGGCCGTTCGCCGGATTGTACATCCGCGCGCTGGTGTAGGTAATGATATGGACGCTGGAGACCCCCGCCGCTTTCAGGACCGCCTTGGCGGCTTCCGGGTCATAGGCCGTCTGTTTGACCGTTTTGTCGTACCCCGGCATAAACGTGGGCAAAATGGTGGTGGCGGGCTCCGAATAGCCCCTGTAAAGCGTTTCCGCCAGTTCGGGTACGTTGATCGCGGCGGAAAGCGCGGCGCGTGTTTTCGCGTCGTTGAACGGGGCGCGGCTGCAGTTGTACGCCAGATAGTTGATGTTCATCCCCGGGGATTTGACGGTCTTATTTCCCGCCGAAGAAATCTGATCGACCACGGTGTAGTCGATTCCGTCGATGATATCGGCCTCTCCGTTGTTCAGCGCGACCACGCGGGCGGAATTGTCCTTAATGGTGCGGAACACGACGTTCTTCGTAAGCGCCTTGGTCCCCCAGTAGTCGTCGTTGCGGACCAAAACCGTATTCTGGTCCTTCTGCCAGCTGACGAATTTATACGGCCCGGTGCCCACGGGATGCTCGTTGACATTGTTGTTGTTCTCCTGCAGCGCCTTGGGGCTGACGATCAGCGCGCCCAGGTTCATGGCCAGGTTGCTCAGGAACGGCGTGCAGGGTTCCTTCAGATTGATCTTTACGGTGTACTCGTCCACCGCCTGCACGTCCTTTACCGCGCCGTATACGAAGGATGCGTAGCTCATGTCCTCCGTGACCTTGGGGGGAAGCTGCCTGTCGATATTGAATTTCACCGCTTCCGCGTTAAAATCGGTGCCGTCCTGAAATTTCACCCCTTTGCGCAGGCGGAACTCATAGGTAAGCCCGTCGCCACTGACGTCCCAGCTTTCGGCAAGGCAGGGCTCGACCTCCGTCGAATCCTTTTTATATTTCAGCAGGCCCTCGTAAATATTGCTCATGATCTTGACCGATTCAACATCGTCCACCAAGGCGGGGTCCAGGCCGCGCGCGTCCGCCGCGGAACCGTATACAATCGTGTCGCCGCTCCCGCTTTTCGCGCCCTGAGAGGCGGCCGTTCCGCCGGCGCTCTGCGTCCCCTGTTTCCCTCCGCAGCCGGCCATAGCGGACAGCACAACCGCCGCCGTCAGCACCAGCGCCGCCAATTTCTTTATTCTCACTGTATCCATACCCCTTCCGTTCATCATTGTGATTTTTTATTATCCTACCACAGGAACGGGATAAAGACAAGCGATTTTAAATAATATCCGTTATCATCCTGCATTTTATCTGCAAATTTTTAGTTTTATATGGATATTTACAGTAAAAATGAATTATTTTTTATACTATATTCAAATAGGCTATGAGAGGAGGTTTTTCCGGACTCTTTCATAACAGAATCACCATTTTATTTATTCTGCCGATCTAAAGAAACATATAAATTTTCAATTTCCTGTTGCGCGGCAGTCAGCATCAATTCAGAGTTAGCCGTCAACTCCTTCGCCCGTCGGGATAATTCAGTTGCGTCTGCTATTTTTGGGCCAATTTTAGAAAGAGTTTGTTCTATCCGTTTTTGCTCTATATTGTCAATATCCCTCTCCGTCCCAATCACCTCATATATAACCAAAAATATAACCTGTAACGGTTATATTATATTGTAACCTATATTGGTTACAATATCAATACCATGAAAGGTTGTGTTTTCATGTTTAATATTATTAAACCATTTTCAAATGCTAATATTCCGAGAACAATCCGTTTCACGGAGAAACTTTTCGAAGAACTGAACAAAACGGCAGAAAAGAATGATATTTCGTTTAATCTGTTGGTATTGCAATGCTGCCGCTATGCGTTGGATCACTTGGTTCAGGACAGTGATAAACAAGAATAATGATTTCAGACAAGCCGCCCTCCGTGAGGGAGGTGGCGCGCCGGGCGCGCCGGAGGGAGTTTTTCTCCCCTCCTGATGAGAAACTCCCTCAGTCAGGCTTCGCCTGACAGCTCCCTCAAAGAGGGAGCTAAACCCGGCCTTCCTTAGAGGGATTTGTTTCGGGGTCCTCCGAAACCGATTCAACACACAGTTGCCTGAGAGCGCCGCCGTAGGCGACTGCCGACCGCATGGTCCCCGCCCGGGGTTCGAGTCCCCTCAACTGAGCATAAAAAAGCACCCCGAAGGGTGCATTCTTATTTGGTGGACACAAGGGGACTCGGGTGGTCGTACAACGGCCCGCGTTCCGCG
>NZ_JBNLXQ010000024.1:0-12757 GCF_053840905.1 Caproiciproducens sp. | reverse complement strand
CTACTTGCGCCCGGGGTTCGAGTCCCCTTAACTGAGCATAAAAAAGCACCCCGAAGGGTGCATTCTTATTTGGTGGACACAAGGGGACTCGGGTGGTCGTACAACGGCCCGCGTTCCGCGAGTCCCTCCCCAAGCCAAAAGATACGGTAGGCCGGGCGTTTCTCCCTACTTGCGCCCGGGGTTCGAGTCCCCTTAACTGAGCATAAAAAAGCACCCCGAAGGGTGCATTCTTATTTGGTGGACACAAGGGGACTCGAACCCATGACCTCTCGCGTGTGAGGCGAGCGCTCTAACCAGCTGAGCTATGCGTCCATAGTCCGCGTGTACAGAATAAAATATGGTGACCCGGACGAGATTCGAACTCGTGAAACCGCCGTGAAAGGGCGGTGTCTTAACCGCTTGACCACCGGGCCATATCATGGTAGCGGCAATTGGATTTGAACCAATGACACTTCGGGTATGAACCGAATGCTCTAGCCAACTGAGCTATGCCGCCATATTCCGCTCTGTATGGAAACGGAGCGTTTTATATTATAACCTGAATTTCCTGTGTTTGTCAACACATTCTCTCAATAATTTTAAAAAAACCGTTTTAAGCGCGGTTTTTACCCGGAATCTTCCTTATAAACCGGGCGGGAATCCCCCGCGGACGGGGAATCGCCAGCCCGCTTTTATTTTCTAAAATCAGTATCTCCCGATTCCGACCAGAATTATACGGAGAAGGAGTAGTTGGGCGCTTCCTTCGTGATCTGGATATCGTGCGGATGGCTTTCCTTCAGGCCGGCACCCGTAATGCGGATAAACCGCGCCTTTTCGTGAAGGGCCTGTATGTCCGCGCAGCCGGTGTAGCCCATGCCGGAACGGATGCCGCCGACCATCTGATAAACGGTCTCCGACAGCGGCCCCTTGTACGGCAGGCGGCCTTCCACCCCTTCCGGAACCAGCTTCTTCTGATCCTGCTGGAAATAGCGGTCCTGGCTTCCCTGGCCCATGGCCGCAAGGCTGCCCATGCCGCGGTACACCTTGAACTGACGGCCCTGATAAAGCTCGGTTTCGCCCGGGGACTCCTCGCAGCCGGCGACCAGAGAGCCGACCATGACCACGTTCGCTCCGGCGGCGAGCGCCTTCACGATATCGCCGGAAAACTTGATTCCGCCGTCCGCAATCACTGGGATTCCGTATTTTTCCGCGGCGCACGCCGCGTCGTAGATCGCCGTGATCTGCGGGACGCCGATCCCCGCGACGATCCTGGTCGTACAGATGGAGCCGGGGCCGATGCCGATCTTCACGCTGTCCGCGCCCGCTTCGATCAGCGCGCGGGTCGCTTCGCCGGTCGCCACGTTTCCGGCAATCAGCTGCAGGTTCGGGAACGCCTTTTTGACCTTCCTGACTGCCTCGAGCACGCCGTCGTTGTGGCCGTGAGCGGAGTCCAGCGCAACCACGTCGACCTGTGCCTTAACCAACTCCGCGACGCGCTCCAGCACGTCTCCGGTGGCGCCGATCGCCGCGCCGCACAGAAGCCTGCCGCCCGCGTCCCTTGCGGAACTGGGATAACGCACGGCTTTCTCGATATCCTTAATGGTGATGAGCCCCTTTAGATTGCCCTTGTCGTCAACAATCGGAAGCTTTTCGATTCTGTGCCTGCGAAGAATCTCCTGTGCCTGCTTAAGGGTTGTCCCGACCGGGGCGGTGACCAGATTTTCCTTGGTCATGACGGCGGAAATCGGCTGGTCGTAATCCTCGTCGGTCATAAAACGCATGTCGCGGTTCGTGATGATGCCCACGAGCTTGCCGTTTTCACAGATCGGCACGCCGGAAATGCGGTATTTCGCCATAATCTCATTTGCGTCGTGTACAAAATGCTGAGGAGAGAGGAAAAACGGATTTACAATGACGCCGTTTTCAGAACGCTTTACCCGGTCCACCATGTCGGCCTGCTTGTCGATCGCCATATTTTTGTGGATAATGCCGATGCCGCCCTCACGGGCAATCGCAATCGCCATGTTGCTTTCGGTGACCGTGTCCATGGCCGCCGTCATCAGCGGGGTGTTCAGTTTGATGGTTTTGGTGAGCTGAGTAGTAAGGTCCACTTCCCGGGGCAGTACGTGGGATTCCGCCGGGATCAGCAAAACATCGTCAAACGTCAGCCCTTCTTTTACAAACTTTTCTGAGTAGTTCGTATTTAACATCTTATCCTCCTGTCACATTCGCGCCGCTGCAAAACTGTCATTTCCAGCCGCTTTCTCTCTTCATTCATTTTTTATATATTTTGTTATTATAACATCTGAACCGCGAATATTCAATCAAAAAGCATCAGATTTTCACCTTTCCATAAAGCGGAAACCAGGCCCCCGGAAAGCGTACCGGTTTACGCTTTTTCGCCGACCGGCAAAAGGGTCGCCGCGGCGGTGAAACCGCACCCTCTTGCGTGGACGCCCTGCATCAGCACCCGGCCGTTTTCCTTCGCTGCGTAAATTTTCAAAACGTCGCCCTGTGCGCTTTCGTTTACATAATTGATCTGTACTTCCGCGTACTGATTTCCCTGTGCACCTCCCGGCAGAAAATCGGTTAAAATATCGCCGTAAATGGTGTTGTTCAGATGGCGGTTGTAATCCAGATCGGAATAGCGGATCGGCCTTTCCCCCACCAGCGGAAGATCCTCCGGCACCGTAATCTTGCCGACGCGGTCCTCCGGCCCGACTTTTTCTCCGGAAAAAATACCGTAATCCAGAAATTTTTTCGGCCGCATCACCTTATGCGTCACCGGGTCGGCAATGACGGAGGTCTGCATGACGTCTATGATCTTCTCTTCCCCGCTGTAAAACAGAAAATCGCGGTAAAATTGCGCCCCATTTACCCCGCGCGGGTGCGTTTTGATTGTTACTTTCTCGTTATGTACCGGCATTCGTTTGATTCTGGCGCGGTTGGTAATCAGGAGGAATACCATCCCGTCCTCATACATTTTTTCATAGCTCAGCCCCACAAGATCGACATGCTGCTCGCTTGTTTCCTGGCACATGCGCATCAGCACGCTCAGCTTCAAAAGGCGCTGCGCGCCGACCTCGTAGCTGGCGACCCGCACCTCGCGGCAATATTCGTTAATAAGTTCCTTCTGATTCATGTTACACCTTCTGTATCTGTATAAGTAGGGAACGCCCCCTGCGGCGTTTCCTTTTCAGGGGCCCTCAGGGGGAATTCGTTCCGATTTCATCGGATGATTTCGCATCCCATAAAGGGACGCAGTACCTCCGGCACGGTCACGCTGCCGTCGGCGTTCTGGTACTGTTCCACAATGGCGGGGATCACGCGGCTGGTCGCAAGGCCGGAAGCGTTCAGCGTATGGACGAACCGAAGCTTTTTGTCCTCTCCCCTGAACTTTACGTTGCCCCTTCTGGCCTGATAGTCCCGCGCGTTGGAGGCGGAGCTGACCTCTTTATAGATTTCCATGCTGGGAATCCAGACCTCGATATCGTAGGTGCGCGCCATGGAGAACGAGCAGTCGCCCGCGGCAAGCTTGCTCAGGCGGTAATGCAGCCCAAGCTTCTGCACCAGCTTCTCGGCCTTCCCCACTAGCTCGGCAAACGCGTCGTCTGACTGTTCCGGCGTGGTGTACTGCACCATTTCCACCTTATTGAACTGATGCCCGCGGATCATGCCGCGCTCCTCGGAGCGGTAGCTGCCCGCTTCCCTGCGGTAGCACGGGGTATAGGCGATATATTTGCGCGGCAGCTCCTCCGGCGTAAGGACCTCGTCGCGGTGCAGGTTCACCAGCGCGGTTTCCGCCGTAGGCAGCATAAATTTCTGATCGGTGCTGGTCGGATTCTGAATCCAGTACACCTCGTCGGTGAATTTCGGAAACTGTCCGGCCACATAGCCGCATTCGTAGTTGAGCATGTGCGGGGGCAGCACCAGCTCATAGCCGTCGTTCAGATGCTCGCTGATGAAGAAATTGAGCAGCGCCCATTCCATTCTGGCGCCCATCCCGCGGTAGACCCACGAACCGGCCCCGGCCAGCTTCGCGCCGCGCTGATAGTCGATCATGCCGAGGCTTTCGCAAAGCTCCACATGGTTTTTCGGCTCGAAATCAAAGGAGGGCTTCTCCCTGTAGAAACGGATGGGCTGGTTGTTTTCCTTGCCGCCCGCCGAAAGGTCCTCGTCCGGCATATTCGGCAGGGAAAGAAGCAAGGTTTTCTGTTTCTCCTCCAGCTCCCCGAGCTGCGCACCGCTCTCTTTGATTTTTTCGGAAAGCGTCTTTAATTTTGCCATGAGAAAAGCGGTGTCTTCACCCGCTTTTTTCATTACGGGAATTTTCTTTGTAGCGGCGTTCTGTTCCGCCTTCATGGATTCCACTTTTCCGGTCACTTCGCGGCGTTCCTCGTCGATTCTGAGGATATCGTCCACCAGCGCGTCCACGTCGATACAGCGTTTTTTCGCACCTGCTTTTATTTTCTCAGGATCGCTGCGAATCAATTTTATATCCAGCATGTTCTGTTCTCCTTTATCTTCCTCTGATTTCTGTATTTCTTTGTTTTCCACCGTTTTGCTATTCTTTGTTGAAAAGTCCGACCAGGTCGCTCAGATCCTGCTCTCCGTAAAACTCTATCTGCAGGACCCCGCGCTTTTTCGTCCCGGTGACCTGTACCTTCCGGCCCAGATGCTCGTTCAGCGCCAGCTCCACTTCGCTGAAATAGGGAATGCGCTTCTTTTCCTTCTGCTGTTTTGCGGCGGGCTGTCCGTTTGCCTTTTTAGACATTTTTTCCAGTTCCCTTACGGAAATACCCTGTTCCACCGCCATTTTTGCGGCTTTCAGCATTTCTTCCGGATTCTGAAAGCTCAAAAGGGTCCGGGCATGTCCCGCGGAAAGCGAGCCGGACTGTACCAGATCGAGGACCCGCGGCGGCAGATTCAGCAGCCGGAGCGCGTTCGCCACGGTGGGCCGCGACTTTCCGACCGTCTTTGAAACCTCTTCCTGCGTCATTCCGTAGGTTTCCATCAGCGACTGGTATCCCTGCGCTTCTTCCAGCGGATTCAGGTCCTCGCGCTGAAGGTTCTCGATCAGCGCCAGCTCCATCACCTCGCTGTCGCTCATGTCGCGGATGACCGCGGGTACTTCGGCGATCCCCGCCATCCGCGCCGCGCGCCACCGCCGTTCCCCGGCTACGATCTGATAGCCCCCGCCGAAAATCGGCCGTACCAGCAGGGGCTGCAGCACCCCGTGCCGGGAAATGGAATCGGCGAGCTCGGCCAGCGCCTCGTCGTTAAAGTCTTTTCTGGGCTGTGCGCGGTTCGGTTCTATCTCGCTGATTTTCAGCGCGACCGCCGCGTTGCGGTCCTCGGTGTCGTTTTCCGCGAAGATCGCGTCCAACCCTTTTCCAAGTCCGCCCTTTTTGACTGCCATCGCTCTCCCCCCTTATTCCTGATTGGTCCGAATAATTTCATCCGCCAGCGCGTCGTAGGCAAGGGCTCCTCTGGAGCTCTTGTCAAAATACTGGATCGGTCTGCCGAAGCTCGGCGCTTCGGAAAGGCGCACCGCGCGGGGAATCGCCGTTGCGAACACCTTCCGCGGGAAGTATTTCTTGACCTCCTGCACCACCTGCTGGGTCAGGTTCAGCCGCCCGTCGTACATGGTGAGCAGCACGCCCTCGATCTCCAGCTGCCCGTTGTACTGGCGCTTGACGCGCCGCACGGTATTCATCAGCTGGGACAGTCCCTCCAGCGCATAATATTCGCATTGGATCGGAACCAGAAGCGTGTCCGCCACACAGAGCGCATTGGTCGTAATGATCCCGAGCGAGGGCGGACAGTCGATAAAGATATAATCGTAATGCTCTCTCAGCGGTACCAGCGCGTTTTTCAGGATGGATTCGCGGTGGTCCAGCGTGACCAGCTCGATTTCAGCCGCCGCCAGGTCCATGCTGGACGGAATGATGTCCAGATTTTCAAACTCCGTATGGAGAATCACATCCTGTGCCTTTGCTTCGCCGATCAGTACTTCGTAAATGGTACTTTTCACCGCCCGGCGGTCAACGCCCACCCCGCTTGAGGAATTTCCCTGCGGGTCAATATCCACCAGAAGCGTTTTCTTTCCCTTCGTGCCTATCGCGGCGGAAAGGTTGACGGAAGTCGTCGTTTTGCCGACGCCGCCCTTCTGGTTCGCAATCGCTATAATTTTTCCCATTCTTTCCCTCCGGCTGCGGATTTCTTCCCGCAGAAACACAGTTTTTCCATCAAGTTGTCCCGATTTCGGGGATAAACGGAATAGTAATTTTATTATAGCACTCTTTCCACGGAAGATAAAGATTTTTCTCCCTTTTTTGCATATGTTTCATGTGAAACAATGCGGACCTGCCGGTCGGGAAGCGGACCTGCCGGTCAGGACGCGCCTACGGCGACACTTCCAGCAAGCTTACGCCAAATCGTAAGCAAGGTGCTCCGAGACTCCCTTCGCCGCGCCGGGCGCGGACCATGCGGTCGGCAGGCGCCTACGGCGATGCTTCCAGTCGGCCTACGTTGAATCGTGAGCAAGGTGCTCCGAAGCTCCCTTCGCCGCGCCGGGCGCGGACCATGCGGTCGGCAGGCGCCTACGGCGATGCTTCCAGTCGGCCTACGTTGAATCGTGAGCGAGGTGCTCCGAAACTCCCTCTTTGAGGGAGCTGGCAGGCGAAGCCTGACTGAGGGAGTCCAGCTGCCGGGGAATGTTTCATGTGAAACATGGAAACAAAACAGGCCGAACATCACGTTCGGCCTGCCTTGTGGGAAATGATATAGGGAAATAGGAGTAAACTCTTATACTCAATTTTAAGCAGGCTTTTTTCCACCCGTCGCCTGCGCCTTGGGAATGCGGACCAGACATTCAATATATTCGTCCGTTTCGCTTTTCAGCGTCTGCGCATTGATACCGCTTTGTTTCATGGTCTCAATCGCATGGTTGATCGTATTCAGAAAGACGCGCACGTCCTTGATTACAAAGGTACGTTTGCTTTTTGTTTTTTTATTTTCTTCCAGAAGCTTATCCACAAGGTCGTCCGTCTGCTGAACGTTCAGGTGTTTCGCAATAATCTGTCCTAGCACCTTCTCACGGACTTTCTCCTCTTTAATGCGCAGCAGCGCGCGGGCGTGCCGTTCGGTCAGCCCACAGGCGGTGATCTTTTCCTGTTCCTCTTCGGAAAGCTTGAGCAGGCGAAGCTTGTTCGCAAGCGTGGACTGGCTTTTTCCCAGCCGAAGCGCCGCTTCCTCCTGTGTAACGTCCCACTGCTCGATCAGGCGGCGGATTCCTTCCGCTTCCTCAAAGATCTGCAAATCCTGCCGCTGCAGGTTTTCGGTCATGGCAAGGACGGCGCTGGTTTCCGCGGAACAATCGCTGATCATACAGGCAACGGTGGAAAGCCCGGCCATTTTGCAGGCGCGCAGCCTTCGCTCCCCGGCGATCAGCTCGTAGCCGCCTTTGACGCGGCGGACGGAAATCGGCTGAAGCAATCCGTTAGTCCGGATGCTTCTCGACAGCTCCAGCAATTCCTGCTCGCTGAACGAACGCCGCGGCTGCGCCGGATTTGGATGGATGGAATCGATATTGATCTGAACCACTTTGCGCTTTTCACCCATAATATGCAAATTCGCCGCCTCCCTGCTTGTCCCTTTTTGTTTAGGATAACATGGAGCGCAGCGATTTTTTGTAAAATTATGGTAATCAAAAAATTTTTTATTTGTTCCTTTTTGACAGTTTGTGTGTTTTCGGGTTCCTTCCACACGATTCCTGTTTATCCGAAGCGGCGCCACGGTTCTCAAAACGATTTCCCCCGCATAGGAAGGAAGGCTTAAAGCGGGCTTTTCGCAATTTTCGCCCCGTGCCGCGGATAAGCCGCGGGAATCGGTCCCGTCCGTCTGATCAGTATCAGACTGCGGCTGTCCCCGTTCGGCAGTTCAAACTTTTCGATTGCGTCCAGCGTACAGCCCAGGAGAGCGACGGCGTTTTTCGCCGCACAGACTTCTTCCCCCGGCTCAGGCCCTTTCATCGCGATAAATACCCCGCCGATTTTCAGAAACGGCAGGCAGTACTCGCAAAGCAGATTCAGCGGCGCGACGGCCCTTGCGGTGGCAAAATCGAATTTTCCCCGGTAGGTGCCCTGCCTTCCGGCTTCCTCCGCGCGCGCGTGTACAAATTCAGCGCTGAAAGGTAACTTTTCCGCCAGATCCTTCAAAAAGACCAGGCGTTTATTGAGCCCGTCCAGCAGGGTCAGTTTCAGGCCGGGGCGCATCAGCTTGAGCGGTACGCCGGGAAACCCCGCGCCGGTGCCGACATCGATCAGCTTCGCGCCTTCCGGCATCTCCCGATACTTCAATATTAAAATACTGTCCAAAAAATGCTTATACGCGATCTCTTCGGGCTCCTGAATGGCGGTCAGGTTGATTTTCTGATTCCAATTCAACAAAAGCTCCATATATTGTTGAAAACCTTCCGCCTGCTCCCCGCTCAGCGCGATTCCCGCGTCCTGTGCGGAAGAAATCAGCCGTTCGCGAATATCTTCCATCTTATTCCCCCCTGGCGCGCGCAAGCCAGATCAGCAGCACGGAAATATCCGCGGGACTGACGCCCGAAATGCGGGAAGCCTGCCCGACGCTCGCGGGCATCACCTTTTGCAGCTTTTCCTGCGCTTCGGTTCTCAGGCCGACAATTTCCTTATAATTGATCTTAGCGGGCAACCGGCGTTCTTCCAGACGGCGCATTTCCGCAATATCCGCTTTCTGCCGCTTGATGTAACCCTCATATTTGATTTCAATTTCCACGTTTTCAAAAACCGCGGCAGGCAGGTCGGGCCTGTCCCTGTCAATTTCCTTCAAAATCTCATAGCTCAGCTGCGGGCGGCGAATCAGCTCGACCAAGCGCACACCGGTGGTTACCGGCGATGTTTCATGTGAAACAAGCAGTCGGTTCAGGGCCTCGGACGGCGGCAGGACGGTCTTTTCCGCGCGCAAAAGCTCCTGCTCCTTCTGTTTTTGCTTTTGCTGGAACCGTTCCCAGCGTTCATCGGAAATCAACCCGATTTTCCTGCCGGTCGGCGTCATACGCTCGTCGGCGTTGTCCTGACGAAGCACCAGGCGGTATTCGCTCCGTGACGTCATCATCCGGTAAGGATCGCTTACCCCCTTGGTGATCAGGTCGTCCACCAGGGTACCGATATAGGAGCCCGCGCGGTCAAGGATCATCGGCTCCCTTCCCCGTACCTTCAACGCGGCGTTGATTCCGGCGACCAGCCCCTGCGCGGCAGCTTCCTCGTAACCGGAGCTGCCGTTGAACTGCCCCGCGCCGTAAAGCCCGGGAAATTCCTGAAATTCCAGCGTCGCCTCCATTTGAAGCGGGTCGACGCAGTCGTATTCGATCGCGTAGGCGCAGCGCATGATTTCCACATGCTCCAATCCCTTGATCGTGCGGTAAAAAGCGATCTGCACTTCTTCCGGCAGGGAAGAGCTCATTCCCTGCAAATACATTTCCTCGGTGTCCGTCCCGCAGGGCTCAATAAAAAGCTGGTGCCGCTTCTTATCCGGGAAGCGCATGATCTTATCCTCAAAGCTCGGGCAGTAACGGGGGCCCACCCCCTCGATTTTGCCGCTGTACATGGGGGAGCGCCCAATGTTTTCCAGAATCACCTGTTTCGTGGAATCGTTCGTCCAGGAAATATGGCAGACCGCGCGGTTTTTCAGCGGAGTCAGGGTATCGTAGGAAAACGGAACGACGGGTTCGTCGCCTTCCTGTACCTCAAGGCCGGTAAAGTCGATGCTGGATTTCAGCACGCGCGCGGGGGTGCCGGTCTTGAACCGGCGAAGGCGCAGGCCGATTTTTTTCAGCGCCGCGCCGAGGAACGCCGAGGGAAACATCCCGTCCGGCCCGCCCTCATAGGAAACGTCGCCCACGTAGATTTTTCCGCCGAGATAGGTGCCTGTGGCGATCACCACCGCTTTCGCGCGGTAGACCGCTTCCATCCGGGTCGTGACCAGCCACAGGCCGTTCTCTCCCTGCTCCAGGTCCACGATTTCCGCCTGCTTGAGCTGCAGGTTCGGCTGTGTTTCCAGCTTCCGCTTCATGATCTTGCCGTATTCCCGGCGGTCGATCTGGGCGCGCAGGGAATGGACGGCGGGGCCTTTGCCCAGATTGAGCATTCTGCTCTGCAGCATGGCCTCGTCCGCGGTTTTTCCCATTTCCCCGCCCAGCGCGTCGATTTCCCGGACCAGGTGGCCCTTCGCCGTTCCGCCGATGGACGGATTGCAGGGGCAATTTCCCACGGCGTCCATATTGATCGTAAAAACACAGGTGCTGCAGCCGAGGCGCGCGGATACAAGCGCGGCCTCGATTCCGGCATGTCCGGCGCCGATCACCACAACATCATAATTCCCGGCATCGTATTTCAAAGGTATTCCTCCAATATGATTCGTTTACTTTCCTACGCAAAAATGCGAGAAGACGGAATCCACGACCGCTTCCGTCGCGCGTTCGCCGGTCAGCTCCAAAAGCGCGGAAACCGCCCCTTCGATCGATACCGTCACGGCGTCCAGCGTAACCCCGCTTTCCACCGCCGTCAGCGCCTCCGTTACACAGTCCCCGGCCTGCCGGGCGGCGTCGCGCTGGCGTTCCGTGAACAGAATCCCGTCCGCGGGGTTCAGCTCCGAAGTACGCAGCACTTCCGCCACCGCGTCCTTCAGCTCCTGCAGTCCTTCGCCCGAAAGCGCGGAAATATATACTATTTGTTGAAAATATTTTCTAATATACTGTACGTTAATTTTTGTAGGCAAATCGCTTTTATTGATCACCGCGATCGCGGCGGATTCCCGGATCGCGGAAACCAGCTCCCGGTCCTCGTCGTTCAGCTCCTGAGAGGAGTCAAAAACCGCCAGAACCAGCTGCGCCTCCCTCAGCTTTCCGCGCGCGCGGTCCACGCCGATTTTCTCCACAGGGTCATCGGTCAGGCGGATTCCGGCGGTGTCGGACAGACGGAGAGGAACGCCGCCGAGGATCACCGTATCCTCGACAATATCGCGGGTCGTTCCGGCATATTCGGTGACGATGCTGCGCTCGCACCCGGAGAGCAGATTCATCAGGGTGGATTTTCCCACGTTCGGGCGTCCGGCGATCACCGTCGCGACCCCCTCGCGGATAGCCCGCCCCGCGTCGAACTGGCGCAGAAGCTGCCCGATCTCCGATTTTACGGTCAGAAGGGTGGTCTGCAGCTTTTCCGGGTTTACCTGCGGGATATCGTCTTCCGGATAATCCGCCCAGGCGGATAGATGCGCGGCGGCTTCGATCAGCATTCCGCGTATTTTGATAATTTTCTTTTCCAGCGCACCGTCATGACCGGCGAGGGCGGCCTTCGCGGCCTGCCCGCCCTGCGCGGAAATGATCTGCATCACGGATTCCGCTTCGGTCAGCCCAATTTTTCCGTTCAGGAACGCCCGGCGCGTAAATTCGCCCGGTCCGGCCGGAACCGCGCCCGCGGCAAACACCGCTTTCAGGACGCGGCGCATGATATACAGCCCTCCGTGGCAGGAAAGCTCGACCACGTCTTCGCCGGTAAAACTGGCGGGCGCGGTAAAATTCAGGGCGATCGCCTCGTCGATATCCGTTTCGCCGTCATGCACCCTCCCGTAAAGGGCGGTATACCCTTTCACGTCCTCCAGAGTTTTTCCGTGCCGGGAGGCGAACACCTTTCCGGCGATCTCTTTTGCCCGCGGCCCGGAAAGGCGCACGATGCCGATTCCCCCCGGCGCCTGCGGCGTGGAGATCGCCGCGATCGTTTTTGCTGACGGAGCATATCCGTTTTCATTTTTCATTTTATTCCCTCATAAGATAAAATCATCTGTAGAATAATAAAAGGGCGATTCCAATGAACCGCCCTCAGTGCTTCGTTATAAGATTATTTCTTGACGTCAATGCGGCCATAAAGCGGAGCCTTGCCTTCATTTTTCGGCGCTGCCTTCTGTACCGGCTGGCGGGCAGGCACGGAGCCGACGCTCGGCACGGAGCCGACGCTCGGTACGGGGCCGGCACTCTGACCGGAGCTGACGCTCGCTGCGGGGCCAGCGTTCGGTCCGGAGCCAGCGCTCGGTCCGGGGCCGACGCTCGGTCCGGGGCCGACGCTCGGTCCGGATTTCGGCTGCCTGTTGTTATATCCGCCGCCGCGCGGTTTGTCATTGTACGGACGGCGTCCCTTGCCGTAATTATTTCTGCGGGGAGCCGGGCGTTCGCCCGCTTCCGGCCCAATCACGACATGGCGGGACAAATCTTCGCCTTCGGACCAGGATTTCGCGCCTTCCACTGTCTGGACAGCGGTATGGATGATTCTGCGTTCATATGGATTCATCGGTTCCAGGGAAGAATTGCGCCCGGTCTTGATCGCTTTCGCCGCGATCTTTTTTCCGAGAATTTCCAGCGTTTCCTTGCGTTTCTCGCGGTAATTTCCAATATCAATGGTAATCCTGTAATAGGAATTGTCAATGTGGTTGGCGACAAGGCCGGTCAGATACTGAAGCGCGTCCAGCGTTTCCCCGCGGTGACCGATGATAAAGCCGATATCATCGCCGGAAAGGGACAGCTGCGCGCCGTTTTCTTCCTCTTTGATCTGAATATCCACCGCAGAAAGGCCCATTTTGTCAAGGATCCCTTTCAGATACTTCGCAGCGGCCTCCGCCGGATCGTTTTTGATAAAGACTCTTACCTTCGCAGGGTTTCCGCCGAAAAGGCCGAAGGTCTTTTTCGTCGGCATTTCCA
>NZ_JBNLXQ010000023.1:0-20582 GCF_053840905.1 Caproiciproducens sp. | reverse complement strand
TTTGCTTTCGCGCTTTGCGTCTTTCGTAAGGCGCTTGACTATAATACCAAATACCTCCCCGTAAGTCAACCCTTTTTCTGAAGTTTTTTTAACTTTTTTTAAAAAGGCTTGTCCCCAGCCCATTTTGCCTTATAATCCGACGCCTTTCAGCCGCGGGCCCGCCGAATCGCAAACGCGATTTTCGCGGCCTGCACCGCCTGCGCGACATCGTGGGCGCGAACCATATCCGCGCCGTCCGCCACGGCGATGCTGTGGGCGGCCAGCGTCCCGGCAAGGCGCTGCTCGTAGGGCGGGCTGCCGCACTCGGCGCCGATCACCCGCTTGCGCGAAGCCGCGATCAGCAGGGCGCAGCCGTCCACATGGAGCCGGCCCGCGTTTCCCAGCAGCCGCAGATCCTGCTCCTGGGTTTTTCCAAAGCCGATACCGGGATCAAAACAGACGCGCTCTTTGCAAATACCCGCATTCGTTAGGATATCCAATTTCTCCATAAAATATTGATTGACATCCTGAATAATCTCTTCTTTTGTTTCGCGGTGATGCATGACAATACAGCCGCAGTCGGAGCGCGCCGCCGCCGCGACCATTTCCGCGTTATCGAAGCCGTTCAGATCCCTGAGAACGGACACCCCGTATTTCAGCACCTCCGCCGCCACCTGCGGATAGAACGTATCCACGGAAAGGGGTACGGCAAGACGGCCGTTCAGCTGCATCAGCACCGGCAGAAGCCTTTCCAGCTCTTCCTCCGGAGAAAGCACCGTACTGCCCGCACGCGCGGACTGCGCCCCGATATCAATGATATCCGCGCCCTGCTCCTGCATTTCCAGCGCCCGGCCCGCCGCTTTTTCGGGTGTGAGGAAGCGGCTCCGGTCGGACAGGGAATCCGGCGTAACATTCAATATTCCGATTACATAAGCTTTTTCGCCCAGAGAAAAACGATATTTTCCCGCACAAAACAGATCCATCCGCATATTCCTCCTTTTCCCGCATACCGTAATTCATGGCTCCATTGTTCCTACGTTTTTCTTTTCCTTATTAATGATATTCCAGAATGACCGTCAGCCCACGGCAATTGTCCGCCTGGACATACTGGATTTTATCTTCGCTGATCCGGCTCCCCGCTTTCAGGGAACGGTTTGCCGTTTGAATATAATGAAAAAGCTGATACTTCGGTGCGCCGATCATCTGCGCCACCGTATTCTCATAATTTAATCTCTCATCAATATAAAATTCGACCGTACTGCTTTTGGATTTTGCCGCTGCGGCGACCGCAGCCGCGGCCTTTTTGTTGTTTTCGGAAGTAAACCCGCTGACAGGGATTCCCCTGGCCCGGAAATAGTTCGCCTTCATGGAGGTGCAGGCGGGCAGGGACAGGTTGTAATCGGCGGAAGAGCCGTCCTCGTTTTTTACTTTTTCCCCTTTTAACAGAAGAATATTCTCGCTGATGCTGTGGTCCGCACGGATGATACTGTCCGATACATTAAAGTAATGATAATTCAGAAGGTCGCTGTCGCCCCAGGTGGGATCGAGATGATACCAGTCGCCGTCAATGCTGATGACGTTCCACATGTGCGGCTCGCCGTTCCCCTCTCCGCTGACCGTACGGCAGTCAATCCCGCAGTAAGAGGCCAGCAGCTGCATGGCCCGTGCATAACCCTCGCAGACCGCCGTGCCGTCGACCAGCGCGCCGGTCACCTCGTGGGCGGCAAGGCGGGTCTGATCGGTCACCGCGGCGTTGTCGTAAGTACACCTTTTTGCGATCGCCCGAAAAAGACAGAGCTCCCGGTCCAGCTCGCTCAGCCCCTTTGGTATCCCGGCGATGACCGAAGCAACCTCCGCGTTCAGCTTTTTGACCAGCTCGCTGCACTTTGCGGGAGGCAGATACCCGTACAGCTGCACCGAGGTGTTCCCCGCCTGACAGGTATAGGAATACTGGTTGGAAAGCCAGAAGATCTGCGGATTGTCGCATTGCAGGGCAAGCACCGCCGCGCGGATCTGCTTTTCGGAAAGCTCCTCATGTTTCACCGTCGCCTCGTCGGCGGGATAATATCCGTCCTTGTTTGCCTTCTGCGCGATGGCATACGCCGATTTCAGAAGTCCCTGATAAAGCGCGCGGCTGCCGCTGTCCGTCAGGCTGTCCAGCCCCGCCGTCTGGTGAAAGACCGGATAATTCGCGGACGCGGGCGCAGCGTCCTGTAAAACGAAAACGGAAGAAGCGTTTTTATCCGGATTTTCCGTATCCGGGGTGCCCCCGGCGCTCCCGTCCGGCTCTCTGGAAACGGAAGCCTCCAGCGCGTTCTGTAAAAAGCCCGTAAACGGATCGTCCCATGCAAGCCCCAGCCTGTCGTGATACAGGATCAAAAATCCGAACATCCCGATCAAGCCGGTCAAAAGCAGCGTCATGACTGCGGTCAGAAATTTTTTCATGGGCTCCTCCGGACGTTGGTAGAATTAGTATGATTATTATAGCACGCCCAAAAATAAAATCAATTGATAAATAGAGGGCCCGCAAGACAACCTTGCGGACCCTTTGCCCTTTGTGCTTTCTTATTTATATTTCAGGAAAAGGGTGATGCCCCGGTTCACCTTATCGCCGAGATACTGCAAATCATCCGTATCGATCCGGCTTCCGGCCGCCTGCCTGCCGTTCACCGCATTGACGCACTTCAGAAGCTGGTACGGCGGACTCGTCGTCATCCCGGCCATTATGGTTTCAAAGTCCACGCCTTCATCGATATAAAAGGAAACGGACGGGCTCTTTGACTGTACGGCAGTGGTCAGCGCAGCTGTTACGGTGCTGTCCTCCAAACTGCTGCTCACCTTCGCGGCCTTCGCCCTGAAATAGTTGGCGGCGGTGGCGGTACAGACCGGAACCGCCAGGTTGCATTTTGCGGCTTCACCGCCCGCCGTACCGTCGATCTGGTCGTCCGTCAGGGTGGAAGCGCTTGGGAAAATGGTACGGCTCTGGGCGATCGCCGCATCGTTCAGATTGAAATAGTTATATACCTCCGTATCGCCGTCGCCCCACGTCGTATCCAGATGATACCAGCTGCCGTCTATTTTGATGACGTTCCACATATGGTTGACCCCGCTGCTCTGTCCGCTCAGCAGCATGCACTGCAGTCCGGCATAGCTGGAGAGGAGCTGCATGGCTCTGGAGTACCCTTCGCAGACCGCAGTGCCGTCGATCAGCACGCCGTAGGAGGAAAACGCCTGCCAGATGCCGGTGTCGGAGACGGCGGCATTATTATAGGTACAGTTCTGCGCTATATAATGAAAAAGGTACAATTCACGGTCAAGCTCGCTTAACCCCGCCGGCATCGCGCTGATGACCGAGCTCACCTTCTGGTTCATCTTCTGGATCATCGCGGTGCAGTTGGGCTGTGACACCACGGAATAAAGCTGGATATAGGTGCTGTCATTGGAGTACGCGTAGGAATACGCGTTTGCAAGCCAAAAGACCTGGGGATTGTCGTTGAGGAACGCAAGCAGGATCACGCGGAGCTGCGCCTCGGAAAGGCGGCTGCCGGATACGACGATCTTCTGGGTAGGATAGTAGCCCTCGGAAGTGGTCGCGGCCGATATCTTGTAGGCGCTTTCAAAAATCTGTTTATACACGGCGCGGCTGGCGAGGTCGGGCAGGAAATTGTAGCCCTCCCGCTGATCCACGTAGGCATAGCCCGATTGGGCTGCAAAGCTTTTGGGTACGCTGAACTGTACGCCGTTGTCCGCCAGCGCGTCGCCGGAAGTCTTTTTAAGCGTCTGGCCGTCCGCCGCCGCCTGCGTTTTCGGCGTTGTTGTTTTTTGACTCTGCTTTGTTTCAGAAGAAGTCTTCGCGCCGGCGGCGGAATCCGTTTTTTCCGCGCTCTGCCCGGAAGCCTCCACTGAACCCGACGGATCGATCTTTGGAGCGGGATCGTTATTTACCGCGGAAGATTCCGTCCGTAAGGACGAACCGGGAACGGCGGCTGTTTGCGCGCACCCGGCGAGGGGCAGCGCCAAAATGACCACGGCCAGAAATCCTGCGAGGACGGTATGTAAGCGGCTGTGTTTGATAAAATTCATATTTCCAATCCCTTCCAAATAAATCTCTGTACTGATTCTTTGTGCTTATTATAGCATGCCTTTGTGATATTTTTGTGAAAATATTTAGAAAAAACTGGAAGGATTTTTTATTTATGAAAATATGGAGGCGATCGCCGACCAAAGTTTTGTAAATACGCTGCGGATTCTGTCAAGAACACTCGAACCGTTTTCCTGCCGCTCCAGGTCCCTTTCCCCCTGATTGCCCTCATCCTTGCTGATTTCCTGTGTCCGCAGGACGATCTGGATGCTGGACGGGGACGCGTTTTTCAAAGACGTGAACGAAATCGGCTTTGCCTTCGCGTCAAGATTCAGAAAATTATTTTGATTCTCAAACTTGTCGAGCTCCTTATCGACGGCGCTCTGAATCGTATGATTCGCGTTTTTGACGGCCGAAGTCCCGTCGATCTGGCTCAGAGCCTTCTGCAATACCGAAATCAGCCCGTTCAGGGTCTGACGGGTACCGTCGTCCAGCTTGCTCCCGCTGGTTTTCGCGGCGGTTTCGAGAGAGGTCAGGAAGGCCTGGGCGCTGGCGAGCGAGCGGGCCAGGCTGCCGACCAGATTTTCCGTGTCCTTCAGCGCGCCGACCGTGTCGTCGTGATACTGGTTGACGGTTCCGTTCAGCGCCGTGAGATTGTCGATGACGCTCTGTGAAATATTGAGGAGGTCCTTCAGACTGCCGCCGAGCTGATTCGTGTGGCGCAGCAGGTCGTCCGCCGAGTCCGTCCCGTCGTCCAGCGCGTCCAGATAGGCGTCCAGCACGCCGACGGTCTCCGCCCCGGTATCAACCAGGGAATCCGACTGCCCGAGCACCGCTTTCAGCGCCGTTTCCAGCGTGGAGGAGGATTTCTGAACGGTCTGCAGGCTGGCTCCCACGGCCTGCAGGCTTTTGATTAAGTCCTGAGTGGAAAAATCCGTCGGATGGGCGTCCGCCACTTTCCCCGCGGCGGTTTGAAGCTTAGTCATATCCGCGCCTAACTGTGCGGAACCGTCGTCCATCTGGGAAAGCAGCGCGCCAAGCTGCTTCGCAGTCGTCTTGGCTGTGCCGAGCTGCGTATTCAGGTCCTTGGCCAGTGCGGCGCGCTTTCCGGACGCGCCGTCCGCGCCGTCGAGGACGTCCCGCAGGTCGTTCACGTCGCCGCGCACCCTGCTGATGGCAGCGGACAGCGAAGCCAGACAGGAACCAGTGACGGATACGTTCTGCACCATGGTGTTCACGGTGGTGCTGACGTCGTCCGCCAGCTGCTGGCTTTTCTGCAGATGGGGAACCAGCGCCGAGGTCTGCACCGTCATGGCGGACAGATCCGCAAGCGCTTTGTCCGCGCTGCTATACACGCCGCCCTTGGAGGAGCTGATGCTCCGGCGGGCGCCGTCCAGCGCGGAAAGGCCGGACTGGGTCTGCCTGAGCCCGCCGGACATATTTTCCAGCGTGCCCAGAATTTCATTGACACTGTCATTGACGGCGTCAAGAGAGCCCTTGATGGTATCCTTATCCTCTTTCAGGTCCTTGATCGCCTGCATCTGCTCCAGCGTGCCGGGCGCCATCATCATGACAACCCCGACCGATTCAAAGCTGTTGGTACCGATGCGGATGACGTCCGTCGTCTCTTCCCCCGGCAGCCCGGCAAACAGGACCGCCTTATAGTCGCCCAGGGACTGGACCTGCGCCCCGGGGGCCTCCACGCTCAGCGTGTCCTTCATCTTTACGGCCGTCCCGACCAGCAGCAGAAGATTGTCGCGGTAATACTCCGGGGCGCTTTTGTCGGGCGTCGTTTTGATATCGATCTCCACCAGCCCCGAAGCGCCGGCCAGTTTGTCCGCCGCTGTGGGAACGCCGTTCAGCTTGTAGGAAACGTCGAAGCTCCACGGAAGCGCGACCGTCCCGTTCTTCGGCGTACATTCATAATAAAAACGGCCCGTGCCCTGCGGAAGCTTCCAGCTGACCGAATCCCCGGAGACGGCGGGCTGTGCCTCATTGGTCATATTGGTGACCTTTTCGTAAGAACCGTAGTCCGTAAACCGGTCGGCGCCGTTCAGGTCGCAGCCCTTGACAATGTTGACCTTTTGCGGCTTGCCGTAATAATCCAGATTGACGTAGACCGCCTCGTCCGTAGAAACGGACGGCGCGGCGGCCCGCGCGGTAGCGGACAGCGACGGGACCAGCACCGCCGCCGCGAGGATCCCGGCCAAAGCCCTCTGTATTTTTCTCATGGAAAGATTCCTCCTTACTTGTTTTGTCCGTCAGGCGGCGGGGTGCGCGCGGCCCCTGCGGAGCGCGGGCATCCTTTCCCGCGCCTTTTCGCGCAGGTCCCGCATCCGTTGGGCGTGGCGTGCAATGGGTTTGTCAAAGAAGTACAGCAGCGCCGGCAGCGCGAAAATCACCATTGAAAGGCTGAGCAGAGCGCCCCTGCCGATCAGATGCCCCATATCCGCTATGGCGCTGATGGAAGAAGTGAAGTACAGGATATAACCGACGCCCGCCAGAATGGTGGCGGAGGTGAGGAGCGGCGGGGTCGTCACGGCGACCGCCTCGACCGCCGCGCCCCTGCTGTCCAGACGCTCCCGGCTTTCCAGATAGTTGTTCGTCATCAGGATGGCGTAATCCACCGTAGCGCCCAGCTGGATACAGCTTACAATAATATAGCCCATGAAAATCAGCTGGTCGCCCGCCAGATACGGGAAAAGCATATTGATAAAAATGGCGACTTCAATCGGGATCAGGATCAGGACCGGAATCAGCAGAGACCGGAAGGTGATCATGACTACCAGAGCCACGCTGAGCAGCGACAGCATATCGACAAAATCGTAATCGCTGGTGATCGTCGTCTTGATATCCTGCGTGAACGGGGTAGTCCCGACCACATAGGAGCTCTGCGGATAGTATTTTTTCACAATGGACTGAATTTCGTCCGAGCACTGGAAGGCGAGCTTGCTTTCATCCTTCGTTTTTATGTAGATCAGAATGCGCGAATAGTTGTCCGTGTGAAGCTTTCCCGTCACGCTCTCGGGAAGGATGCTTTCCGGGACGCCCTCGGGCAGGGTGTTCGCAAGAGAAGTCACGCTCTTGGTGCAGCTGAGGTCCTCCAGCTCCTGCGAAAGCTCCCGTTCCTTTGCCACGCTGGTGTTCGGAACAATCGCGAGCAGCATATTGCTGCGGCCGAACTTCGCGTCGATCGCCTGTTCATCCTCGTACACCTTCGTCCCCTCACCGGCGCCGACGGCCTGACTGCCGTACACAAAATCCGTCATTCCTTTTCCTATATAAGCGGGGGCGGCGACAATCAGCACCGCGGCCAGCACCGCGTACCGGCTTTTAAACACGCCGCGGGCGAACTTTTCAAAGGAGGGCAAAAACGGCCGGTGGGCGGTTTTTTCGATCAGGCCGGCCCAGCGGATAATCAGGGACGGCATCAGAAACAACACGGTCAGCACGCTGATGAGAATTCCCTTTGCCAGAACGATCCCCATGTCGAATCCGATGGAAAACTTCATTAAAGCCAGCGCGATAAAGCCGAAGAAGGTCGCGACGCCGCAGGCCAGAATGGATTTGGCGGAGTGCCGGATCGCGTTGGCGATCGCGGTCGTCAAATCCAGCCCCTTTTCCCGTTCCGCCGTAAACGAATGGATGAGGAAAATGGAATAGTCCATGGCCACCGCCAGCTGCAGGACGGAGGAAACGCTGGAGGTCAGGAACGAGACCTCGCCTAAGAAGATATTCGTCCCCTGATTGATGATGATCGCGATTCCCATAATCAGAAGGAACAGCACGGGCTCAAACCACGACGTGGTGGTCAGGCAGAGAAACAGGATGATCATAGCGACGCAGATGACCGTCGCCCTCGCCATTTCCTTTTTCAGGTTCTCGCTCAAAGATTTGTTCTGAACGGCCGCCCCGACAAAATGTCCCTTGCCGCCCGTGATTTCCTGAATGCGGTCGATGGCCTGCGAGGTGCGCGCGCTGGTATCGCTTTCGTCAAAGGTAATGTCCATCACGGAATAGCCGTCTTTATAATAGTCCTCAATATCTTTGTATCTGATAAACTGGCCGGCCTGATAAACGTCGGTCGCCGTGTCCGTCCACATCACCATGTCGACGCCGTCCACGGCTTCGATTTTATCCTTGTACGCCTTGGCCTGGTACAGCGAGACATCGTCGATCATCACCCGCGCCGTGCCGGGGTAGCCGAATTCCTTTTTCATGACGCTGATTCCCTGCTTGGCGGGAGTGGTCTCCGGCAAATATTTCGTCAGGTCGTAATTGATGCCGACAAACGAGTTGAAGAAAACGCTGGCCGCAACCAGGACGATAAAGACGATTTCGATTTGTTTTCTGCGGTTGATAATCAGGTCTGTTACAGAGTGTGAGCCCTCCCGGGTTCCTGGCAATTTCATTCCCGATGCTCCCTTATTTGTTGTATTTTTTGTAAAAAGCGCTTTCAACGGGTTTCCGTCCGCGGGCGGTCAGGCCAGTATTTCCCGGATCGACCGGTACAGCTCGCCTTTCACGCTGTCGATCGGATAGGGCATTTCCAGAACGATGGAGTTGTAGCAGACGGCCCCGACCATGGAAACAACGATGTACAGGCGCTGTCTGGCGGTCTCGCTGTCGCCCCCTGCGGTGATAAAGTGCCGGATAAAGATTTGCTTCGCCCCTTCCATTTCATCATAGGTCAAAGCTTTTTCATACAAATCCCAGGACAGATTTTTATAGATCAGGGACAGCAGCTTTTTGTCCTGCTTGAAAAACTCAATTAAATAATCTGCGAAAAAGATCACGCTCTGAAGAAAATCCATTTCCTTGAGCTTCTGACGCTCCGCAACCGCTTTCATCGCCCCGTCAAACACGGCCGCGCTTTTCTTTAAAATGATTTTATCGACCAGATCATATTTATCCTTGCAGTACAGATAGAACGTTCCTTTCGCAACACCCGCTTTTTTCACAATATCGTCGATAATCGTGTTGTGTACGCCGTTTGAAGTAAACAGCTCGTAAGCGGCGTCATAGAGCTTTGTCATTTTCAGCTTTTTATTTTCCAGAATCTTGGTCGGCTTCAAGTTTCGTCATCCCCTCGCCCTTTTTTCGCTAAATTATGGAAAATGACTATTAGTCAATCCGTATTATAATCTCGCCCCTTTCGTCTGTCAAGAAAGGAAGTAACCAAAGACCGTATCCATTCCCGCGCCGAAATTGTGTAAATTGAGGCAAAAAAATACCCAGGCGAACCGCCCGGGTATTTTAACCGCAGAAATATTTATAAGACTGTAAACCCGAACTGTTCGCTGAAAACCTTTTTCAGCTGCCGGGCGAAGTCCCCTTTACCCATCACGCCGACCGCCTGATAGCCCTGATCCCGGAATTTCCGCGTCAGCTGCTCCGGGTGCTCCGTATACAGGGGCCGGTTCAGCGTCCGCTTTGACGCCGCGCAATCGCCGCCGCTGCAGAAAAGCCGTTCCACACTGCAGAAAACCCGTCCTTCCCGCATTTTACAGGCGATCAGCGTTACCGGGAACAGATCGCCGCTTTCCGGACCGCCGCATTCCCGCAGCCGTTCAAAAATCAAATCGACCGGTACGCTGTAGGAAGAGCTTCCGTTGGCGGCGGACAAAAAATTCTTCATCATGCCGTTCAAGTGCCGCGCGTCACACGGGAAATTCCCCCGCATGCGCTCCCTGGCCTTGAGGATCCGGTACTCCGGATTGAAAACGCGCAGTGCCGCAAGCTCCGGAACAAGATCGGCGGAAGCACTCCCGTCGTAGGTGCAGTCCGTAAACAGCCCGCACAGCGAACGCCCCCTCGCCGCGCGTCTGCTGTAGTCCCCGCAGCAGGAATCACAGGCAAATTCCGTCGTGCTCATCGTTTCCTCCCCTTTCCTTCCACAATTGTCAGAAAATTCTTGACCTTCTCCTGATAACCAGTATAATGATAGTATCATCGATTATCTATCGGAATTTTGCCTATTTTTATAACAATATTACAATCATGGAGGACAGCGCCATGAAAAAATTAATCCTTCGGAAAAACCTTTCCGAGGAGTCGCCGCACGGGGATTACGGGTTCCCGTTTTTCCTCAGCCACGAGATTCTCTCCGAATACGAGCACGCGAGCTTTGAGGTCCACTGGCACCCCGATCTGGAATTTACCGTTGTTCTGGAGGGGGCGATGGAATATCAGGCAAACGATACCGTTTACATCCTTACGGAGGGCCGCGGGATGTTTGTCAACGCGAACGTCCTGCACACCGCAAAATCGTACGAAGGGCAGGATTGCTCGTATCTGGTCATTACATTTAACCCCGTGCTGGTCTTCGGGCATGAAAACAGCACGATTGAAAACGCCTATGTGCTGCCGGTCATCCAGTCGCGGAACTGCCCCTCCCTTTGCCTGGACCCGGAAAGCCCCCCGCAGAGGCGGATGATGCAGCTCATCAGGGAAATCAACCGAGCGTACATGGAAAACGGCCTCTGCAGGGAGCTGCAGATCAAGGGCAGGCTGTGCGAGCTGTGGACCCTGCTTTTCCAGGAGCTGCAGGGCGTGCTTGCCGAAAAAGACAGCGCGGGCTCCAAGGATATCCTTTATTTAAAGCAGGCGTTAAACTATATTCACGGCCATTACTCCGAAAGGCTTACGCTGGAAGGGCTGGCCGCCTCCTGCAATATCAGCAAGAGCGGATACTGCCGCTTTTTCAAAAAGACCATGCGCCAGACCCCTTTTGAATACCTGTTGAAATACCGGATTGAAAAAAGCATCCCGCTCCTTTTGAGCGGGGAGTACAATGTCACCGAAATCTCCGAAAAGGTCGGCTTCTCCGGCGCAAGCTACTATTCGGAAAATTTCAGGAAATACATGAACTATTCCCCGACGGAATACCGGAAAATGCACGCATCTCCATAAAAGCCACGCATTGGCAGCCCATTCACAGCTTACTGTCAGCGGACGCGAATATCCAAAATGAGAAGGAAGGAAAATACAATTATGGGCATGGTTAAAAAGCTTCAGGGCCTCAGCGGCCTCATCACGGTGTTTATCGTCATCGGCATCGCGGGGGTATTTCTCACCTACAGGGCGGGAGGCCAAAACACGCAGCAGACAATTGACAACATCGCCCTTTTGCAGGCGAACGGCTCCTATACGCTGAAAGACGGAAAATTCGTCATCAGGGACGGTAAGGGGGCGACCTGCACCGTACCGCTTGAAGCCGGCACGGGCGATCCGGCTTCCTATTTCAGCGATAAGGCGGTCTACCTGTCCGACGAAGTGACCGCCGTTGCGTATGGCGGAACCGAAGCGGACAGCGGCATAACGGTCCTCGTCAGCGGCGACAGGGGGAAAACCTGGAGCAGCACCCGGGTGGCGGAAGCCGGGGCGGATCACGCCGAAACCAAATTTCTCGGGTTTCTTTCGAAAAAAGACGGCTGGCTGGTCACCGCGGGCGATGTCGCGTCGGGGTCCCAGAAAAACCGCGTTTTTCTGACGGCGGACGGCGGAAAGAGCTGGTCTGAAATCGGCAATACAAGCGAAGCTTACCCTCATGTTGTGACCGGAGCGGGCTTCGCGAGTCCGACGACGGGCTTCCTGTCCTTCCGCTATGATATTGACCGGGGTCCGGTCGTGTACCGAACGCAGGACAAGGGGAAAACCTGGGTGAAATGCGCCGTCGGGCTGCCGCCGGAGCTGAAAAACAACAATTCCTACACGGCCCTGTCCCCCGCTTTCCACGGCGCGTCCGGCGTTTTGCCCGTTGCCATGACGGACAATGATACCGGAGCGCAAACACAGATTCGTTATGTTACGGATGATTCCGGCAAAACATGGACGTTTGACAAAAAGAGTCTCCCGCAATAATATTGGGAGTCGGATTTTACCGGGCGGTGCGCGTGCGGAAATCGGCGGGAAATTCGGGAAGCTTTGAAAAACAAATGATAAAAAGGAGCTGTTTTAAGACAACAGCTCCTTTTCCGGCTCTATTCAAGCCGACTGCGTCCTCCCGCAGCACGCAGGTGAACGTACAAGGCTATTTCAGATACATCTGCATCGGGTAGGATAAATACTCCACGCCGTCCATTTTTTCAACGGTGTAATAACCGGCGGGGGCATTGATCACCTTGGGAATGCGGTTGACGATCGTCGCGCAGGTATGTTCGACCGTCGCGGGCTTTTGCACGAAGAAGGTCGTATCGGGCTCGCCCAGGATCTTCCAGTCGCACATATCGCCGTCATCCGGGCCGTACACCTTGCCGATGCACTGCGTCTCGATCACCGGCCCCTGGAAAGTCTCGGTTGTCACAACGGCGCTCATGCCGATACAGTTGCCTTTCGGAATGGTCTCCTCAAGCGTTTTGGAGAACAGGTCGCTTTCATGGAAATAGGGAACGCATTTCTGGCTCTGCGATTTGATCGTCCACCCCATCCTGGAGCAAAGCCCCTCGTTGGAGTTCCAGACATAGGAGGGTTCCAGCGTTTCCGGATGGGCAATCTGTTCCTCAAACTGCTCCGGTGTGAGTCCCACGCCGTGCGCCTTTGCAAGCGCAAGCCCGTAATCCTCCACATTGTAGCTGACGGCCCCTTCTATTTTATCGATGCGGTGGACCCCGCCGGCCACACAGCCGATCATATTGATCCAAAAAATATCCTGCATTCCGGCGCCGGCGATGGTGCAGTTGTTTTGCTTCGCAAGCTTATCCAGCCTGTTTGTAATTTCCGGCGAAGTCGTCCAAGGGTATATCGCTTCCTCGCAGGTAGTAATTACATTGATTCCGCGGCTGACAAGCTTCTCAAAGTGAGGCATGACGTCTTTCATAAAGCTGAACAGCGTGACAACGGCGATATCCGCGTCGCATCCGTCAAGCACCGCGTCGGCGTCGCTTCTGATTTTCACGCCCAGTTTCACGCCGATCCCGGCCCAGTCGCCAACATCCATCCCCACGACGGCAGGGTTGACGTCAATCGCGCCTACAATCTCCGCCCCCTTCTCATACAGGTAACGAAGCGTATATTTGGACATCTTTCCACAGCCGTACTGGACTACGCGGATCTTCTCATGAAACATAATAAATACCCCCTTCATAATGTCTGTGTCGGTTTTCGCTTCCGATTGTAATTTCATTATAAAAGTTGTATCGACTATAGAGTCAACCAAAAACATGCATAAATTTAATAAAATTTTATTGGTATTTGTAACCTTAAAAACATTCCGCGTTCTTTCCTCTCCAGAAGGGGAAATTCACTGATCACTTCACAGATATAATCCCCGACAATCCGATAGCCTTTTTCTTTTACGGCATTCAGCAGTGTTTCGATATATCCCTTTTCCTTTTCAAATTTATTGCAGTAGATGCAAAGGTAGGTATTCGCGGGAATCGTGACCGTCAGCTCCTCAGGAACAACATCCCTGTCCACCAGGACAAAAATCTCACTGGAGTAAAACCTGCGCCGCTCCAGATTCTGCCGTCGGAGGATGGTCCCCGCGTTACAGAAATAGATTTGCGGAAGTTTGTCCGAAATCAGGCTTTCCTTCAATTTCCGGAGCATCTCCTCATAGATTTCAATGCCGTAGTCGTAAAAATTCATTCCCGCGTCTATACAGTACAGATACCGCTCCTCGATATATTCAAGGACAATGGTGCCGTCCGGCGGGGAGGCTTCGTAACGCTGATAACTTTGCAGGGTGCGCTCGATCGCCCGTTTTTGGTATTTGAGCCGACGGATTTCCTCGTCGATCTGTAAGCTTTTTTGGCGGAGGACACTTTTAACAAGCGACGGGTCGCCAAGCTCCAGGTGCTTTTTGATATCCTTTAAATCCATGCCGAGTGATTTCATATATTGAATCATGTCCAGATATGCGCTCTGTTTGATGCTGTAATACCGGTAACCGGTTTCCCGATTGATGACGTCCGGCTCCAAAAGTCTTATCTTGTCGTAAAAGCGCAAAGTTTGTTCGGAAATATGGTTCAGCTTCGCCATTTGGCCGATGGTCAGTTTTTCCATTGCCGCCGCCTCCTTTTCCCTTTCATTATAGCTTCAAAGCCTTATATTAACAATAAGGTTTTTGCACGCAAAGCACCTGTTTCGCGGCGCAAAGCCCGGGGCGCGGCACCGGCCCGATGCTGTCATAAATCGAATCGAAAGCGTCCCGCAGAGAAAAAACAAAGCATACTGGTTTCCTCTTTTCTAAGCCTGAGAAAGCCAGTGTGCTTATTATCCTCTATTGGAAATCCCGGCCTGCCGGGAATCAGCCGAATCGAATAATCATCAATGACGCGCCGGCGCCGCCGCCTAACAATGTCGCCGCACCGACTAATAACGGAGCATACATCTGTAACTGTACGGTCGCACCCGCCGTCAAACTTACTTCGATTTCATTATAGAATTGAGATAAAGCGATAGCGGGAGGAATCGTGGACTGGGGGATATTGGCTTCGTTTATTACCAGACGTGTTCCCAAAGCAACAGCGGCAGTAGTGTTAACATGGTAGGATATCCGGTATAATCCGGTCGTATTCACTGTAAATAAGGTATTGTCGCTTGTCAGAGTAATATCAGAAGACAACAGCTGCGTGCTTGGGAAGGAAAGATTTGTTCCAGCTACCAGCACCGTAATCAAACCGCCGGCAGTGTTGGCGGCAAAGCCCGCAGTAGCGGAAGGCGGCGGAGTGGGAGCCGCAGCACCGGCAGGGCCGGTTATGCCGTCGACGCCGACTGCACCAAGTGAACCGGTCGGCCCGGCATCCCCTGTAGCGCCCACCGGTCCCGGCAGTCCTGCCGGTCCAACCGGACCGGCTTCCCCAACCGGACCGGTCGGACCTGTAGGGCCGGTATCTGAACCTGTCGGACCAGTCGGACCGACAGGCCCGGTGGGCCCCATAAAGACGGGCGCCTGCAAAGCTCCGGAAAGCTTACCCGTTAATACGATCTGGTTTTCCAGCACCGTGCTGAGCATATCGCCGGCGCTGTTATTGATATCCAGCACATCCGAAATCGCAGAGCCGCCCGCCAAGCCGGGCAGCGAACCTATGGCGTATTGAATTTTTTCTCCCTCTGTGTTGATAATATGGCTGAGTGCCAGCTCTTCGGATGCAATGGAAGAGATTACCTGATTCATCGCGCTTTGTCTGCTCAGATCAGGAGTTAAGGGAAATTGAGACTGCGACATGGTATTCCCTCCTTAACTCAACCGGGTGATCATCAGGGTGGCACCCGATCCGGTAGCCAGTGTCAGGTTGATCGAAGCCCCTACGGTTTGTAGCTGTACGGTGCTTCCTGACGTCAGATCGACCATAATTTCATTGGAGTAGTTTGAAAGACTTAAAAGAGGAGTAATGGTGGAAGCCGTATTTGCTGCTCCGCCAATCATGATGCGCGTAGTCAGCAGCAATGCCACAGTGACGTTGACGGCATAAGCAATCCGGTAACGGCCTGCTATGGAAACCGTAAACGTGGTGTTGGTTCCATCCACCGTTATGCCGGTCGGCAGAATCTGACCGTTTGGCAAAGGAACCGGCGTACCGGTTAATGAGGCGGTAATTGCAGTGCCTGAGGCGTAGGCAAACGCGGAAGTTGCCGTTGTGTTGGTTCCGGTTGGCCCGACTGCGCCGACAGAGCCTGCAGCTCCGGTTGGCCCGGTGGGGCCTTCAGGGCCGGTCGGACCGGTATCACCGATAAGGCCTTGTGCCCCGGCAGGACCAAGAGGTCCCACGGGACCCGCAGGGCCGGTGGGGCCGGTTGGACCGCCAGGATCTCCCGCAGGGCCGGCAGGGCCGGTGGGGCCGGTCGCGCCGGTCATTTCTGATGCCGCTAACGCCTGCTGCATTTTGGATCTCAGAAGCAGCTGGTTATAGGATGCATTTTGTAAAAGGTTCTGGATACTCTCATTAGCGTCAAGAAGATCTTCGATGGTTGCGGTGGGACCGGTTATTCCTGACAGTGTCCCCAGTATATACTGAAGTTTTTCACCTTCGGCGTTGATAATATGGCTTAAGCCAAGCTCTTCCATCGCAACAGAAGACAATATTTGATTAACCGCGTCATCCCTTGTGATATCAGGATTACTCGGAAAAGTGGGCTGTGACAAGGATATCACCTCTCTGATAGATTGAATGGGCATATAAATGCCTGTATAGGCAATACGGGAGATCCCCTATGCCTCTTTGAACATGAGTTTGCCTTGCCGTACATGTATTCCACAGGGAACACGTACAAGGACAGACGCATAGCATGGAGAACATGAGCACGGCATCTGAACAATAATTTCTTTATATAAAACGGTCGAAGAAAGGCAACGGTTAAAGTGTATTTTCTTTATGATCGAGGCCTTGTCTCGACAGAAGACAGTCAATTCCAATTCACTGCAGGAAGAGTTCAAATCACTAATATCTATCCATAGACAAACCCTAAACGTACCTGTACGCGGCAGCTGGATATCGGTGCAGCTGCCCGATGCAAGTGCAAAATGGCCGCACGTATTGTTTTCTCTCCACTGCAATGGCTCACCAGAACAGTAGGTCCCGGATATCACGCCAAAGCTGGCAAAATCGCATGGGCGGCAATCAAATGGCGGACAAGGTGGCTTTGGAGGACAGGGTGGCTTTGGAGGATAAGGCGGTTTTGGCGGACAGGGCGGTTTTGGCGGACAGGGCGGTTTTGGAGGACAGGGCGGTTTTGGAGGAAGCGGAGGCTCCGGCGGTCTGGGCGGTTGCGGTAAATAGCTCAGAACCTTATCCATTTTGTTTTTTAATATTAATTGATTTTGCATGATCATTTCCATTAAATTGGTGACGCTTTGATTAACCGCCAGAGTATCATTTAAACTGTCCGGATAGTGTCCGCACGGAGCTTGTTTCAGAATATATTGTATTTTTTCGCCTTCCGCGTTAATGATGTGGCTGAGAGCCGCTTCTTCCAGCGCGATAGACGATAGGATCATCGTCAAAGCCTGCTCCTGTGTTAAACCAGGATCGGGCTTTGGAAATTCAGGCATAGACATAATGGGATCCCTCCACATATAGTATATTCTGTCAAGGGCCGGATGTGTGGAACCAAAATGTATTGGATATCAGTAATTTGAAGTCATACTCAAAAGTTAAGGCTCATAAGAAAACGGTATTTTCATATTGACACTTTTCGATTTGATGCATATAATAGTCATATCGAAGTTTATGGATTTGAGGTGCTGACATGGAAAACTATTCGGAATACACAAAAGTATTTAAGGCGCTGGGGGACCCTAAAAGAGCCATGATTGTAGATATGCTCTCCTGCGGGGAGCTTTGCGCCTGCATGATTTTAGAAAAATTTGAGATGTCCCAATCCACTCTGTCCCATCACATGAAGCTCCTATGCGAGTGCGGGCTTGTCAAGGGCAGAGAAGAAGGCAAATGGACGTACTACTCGTTGGATGCGGATACCATTACCCAAGCAAAGCAGTTTTTCTGCAATATTACGTCAGATAAGGAAAACTGCATCTGCAAGGAGAATATAAACTGCTGTAAAGGATGCGCTGAGAATGAGTAATTAGAGTACATAAGCAATCCATTCCTAATCAATGATTAATAACAAATCATTATATCCAAAGGAGTTGTCGGTCTTGAAAAAAATGAAAATATTTGAACCGGCTATGTGCTGTTCCACCGGCCTTTGCGGAGTAGGCGTAGATCCGGAACTTCTGCGTATTTCCACCGTGCTGAACACGCTGAAAAATCATGGGATTGCTGTCGGACGCTACAATCTGAACAGTGCGCCGATAGAGTTTGTAAACAACAAAGCGATCAATGCGTATATCAATGCCCATGGTCCAAAAGGTCTCCCGGTTATCATGGTGGAGGATAAAATTGTCATGGAAGGCAGATACCCAACCAACGAAGAATTCACGAAGCTGCTCGATCTTCCTGAAGGTCTGCTGGCAAAGCAGGGGAAACCTGTGAAGGTGAAAACCGCCCGAAAAAAATCGGGAGACTGTGGCTGTAAAGGGGGCTGCTGCTGATGGAGCTTTTTCATCCCTTGACGATTCCCCTGACGAAATACCTTTTTTTCACCGGGAAGGGCGGCGTCGGTAAAACCAGCATCGCCTGTGCCACCGCAGTATCGCTGGCAGACGATGGAAAGCGGGTACTGCTGATTAGTACCGACCCGGCCTCAAACCTGCAGGATGTATTTTCAATGGAACTGACAAACAAAGGAACGCCCATCCCCGGCGTACCGAACCTGGTTGTGGCAAACCTCGACCCCATACAGGCCGCCGCCGAGTATCGGGAAAGCGTGATCGCGCCTTATCGCGGCAAGCTGCCCGCGTCGGTGATCGCCAATATGGAAGAACAGCTTTCCGGCTCCTGTACCGTCGAAATAGCGGCGTTCAATGAATTTTCCGGATTCATTACAGACGGTAAGGCGCAGCAGGACTACGACCATATTATTTTCGACACGGCCCCCACGGGCCACACCCTGCGGATGCTCCAGCTTCCGTCCGCATGGAGCAATTTTATCAATGAAAGTACGCACGGTGCGTCCTGCCTGGGCCAGCTTTCCGGGTTGGAGAGCAGGAAAGCGGTTTACAAGCAGGCCATGGAAACGCTGGCGGACGAAAACCTCACTACGCTGATTCTCGTCACCCGTCCCGAAACTGCACCGTTCAAGGAGGCGGAACGGGCCTCCGGCGAGCTTTCCGCATTAGGAGTATATCATCAAATACTGGTTGTCAACGGAGTGCTGACGGGACACAGCGACGCTTTGTCTTCCAGACTGTATGAAAAGCAGCAGGCAGTCCTTGCCAAGATTCCGGAAGGCATACAGGCGCTCCCGGTCTATAGGGTGCCCCTGCGGGCCTATAATGTCACGGGGCTTGCCAATGTGCGCGCCTTGCTGAATACCGACCATGTGGCCGCATCCGGCGAAACGCTGAACGCCGCCCGCGTCCCCGTGCTGAACGACGTCATAGACGAACTGGCGGCAGGTGGCAAACGTGTCATTTTCACAATGGGAAAAGGGGGCGTGGGCAAAACCACCGTCGCCGCCGCGGTTGCGCTGGGCCTTGCGAAGCGCGGAAAAAAAGTCCACCTGACCACCACCGACCCCGCCGCGCATCTTAAACTTGTTCTGGACGAAACCAGCGGTGTTTCCATGAGTCATATCGACGAGGCCGAAGAATTGAAGAAGTATCAATCCGAGGTGCTTGCCAAAGCCCGCGCGTCGGGGATGAGCGACGAAGATATTGCCTATGTGGAGGAAGATTTACGTTCCCCCTGCACACAGGAAATCGCCGTGTTCCGCGCCTTCGCGGAGGTCGTGGAAAAGGCCGACGATCAGGTGGTGGTAATAGACACTGCGCCTACGGGTCACACTCTGCTTTTACTGGAATCCACACAGAGCTATCACCATGAAATCGAGAGAACCAAGGGCGAAATCCCCAAGTCGGTAAAGCGGCTGCTGCCCCGGCTGAAATCCGACGAAACCGAGGTTGTCATTGTTACCCTGCCCGAAGCGACCCCCTTTTACGAGGCGCTGCGTCTGGAGGAGGATCTGAAGCGGGCGGGGATTGCCGCCAGATGGTGGGTAGTCAATCAATGCCTTTATGGTACGGGCACCACCAGCCCCATGCTGGCGGCGAAAGCGGCGGGCGAGACGGAATGGCTCAACCGTATTGACGAACATGCGGACGGTAAATTCGCGCTGATTGCGTGGAGTTCCGAAGAAGTCAAGGACGACCGTCTGTTAATGCTGTGAAGAAGAAAAGATGGTCCGTTTTTTGGTTTCCTCAACGATTGACAAAGAGCCCTAAAGCGGGCCTTGCTGCTCCGGACAGCAAAAAACAGGCAAACCTTTAAGGCTTGCCTGTTTTTTTGGTGGGAGAGGATGGATTCGGACCATCGAAGCTATAAAGCAACAGATTTACAGTCTGCCCCCTTTGGCCACTCGGGAACTCTCCCATATTCTATTTACAAGTTTGCACTTATTGACAAGTGGAGCTGGCAGACGGACAAAACCGCCGCACTTCGCCCGCGTTTTTACGGCTTGCGCCATAGGTGCTGCGCCACATTTTGCTAAAAACCTGCCACCGGCAGCTTTTCTTAACGCAAAATGCCCTCTTAGGCTTCAAGTCCGGTTAAGACTTAAGTAAAAATTGGAGCTGGCAGACGGACTTGAACCCCCGACCTGCTGATTACAAATCAGCTGCTCTACCAACTGAGCTACGCCAGCATTTTCAGCACTCGACTAATATATCATTTTACGGTTTATTTGTCAAGCAATTCGATGAAATTTCTGTACCGAGGTTCTCTTCTTTGCCACAGGATCCCAATTAAAGCCCCCGCGGGGGGTTAATTGGTCGAGGTGACTGGACTCGGGCATTGGCACGCTGTACCCGCGTTCCGCGAGTCCCTTCAGCTTTCCGGGGCGCAGGCTGCCGCGCTTTTTCTCCCGACCTGCACCGGCTGTTTCTGCTTACCAATCGCTTTACCATAGAAAAAGGCCCGCATCTGCGGACCTTTTTCTATGGTCGAGGTGACTGGACTCG
>NZ_JBNLXQ010000022.1:0-21104 GCF_053840905.1 Caproiciproducens sp. | reverse complement strand
TAAGGCAGGTGCTCTAACCAGCTGAGCTATGCTCCCATTCGCGTGTGCCGCATTCATCAGCGACGTGTTATATAATACTATATATTGTGCCGGTTGTCAACACTAAAATTACATTTTTTTCATTTTTCCGGATTATTTTGCCTGCTTTTTTTCCGCAAGCTCTTTGAGTTCCTGTTCCGATAGCCGATAGGTATGACCGCAGTACTGACACTTCGCCTCGGCAAAGCCCTTCTCATCCGCCAGCGACAGAATATCCTCCGGCTTCAGTGTTGCAATTGCACGGAGCACACGTTCTTTACTGCAATTACAGACGTAACCGATTTGAAATTCGTCCAGAATTTCCATTTCAAAGCCTTCCAGCGCGGTCTTACACATCTGTTCAATCGACATTCCCGCGGCCAGCAGGGTCGTGACCGGTTTTAATCCGCTTATATTTCGTTCCAGCCTGTCTATTGCCGCCTGATCCGCGCCGGGCAAAACCTGTATCAGCATCCCGCCCGCAAGGAGCCGGCGGCTGTCCGCTTTGTCGAGCAGTACCCCCAGCGCGCAAACGGTGGGAATCTGTTCGCTGACGGCATAATAATTGGTAAGGTCCTCCGCGATTTCTCCGGATTTTATTTCCACATGACCGATATAAGGGCTGCCCTCGCCAAAATCGCGTATCACACCCAGAATACCGTCCGCACCTACCGCCGTGCCGACATCGAGCTTTCCATTTGGTTTGAGCGGCAGCTCAACGGCGGGATTGTCAACGCAGCCCCTGCAGTTGCCGTGGCTGTCCGCAATGGCGGCCACTGTGCCCAGAGGCCCTCCCCCGTTGATTTTCAGGGTAAGCGAAGCGTTTTCCTTCTTCAGCATCGAGCCCATCAGGGAAGCGCCCGTGAGCAGCCTGCCGAGCGCCGCGGTTGCGACCGGGCTGGTGCCGTGAATCTGCTGGGCCGTGGCAACCAGATAGGTGGAATCGGCGGCGGCGGCCATGATGCTGCCGTCGGAGGTAATGCATCTGATTATTCTATCCATATTAAAATCCTTTTATTTTATCTTTCTTGCCGCGACGACAATTCGTTCCGTTTGATCGTCCGGTTTTTCAAAGCTGAGTTCGCGAAATAAACCCACGGTTTCCAGTCCTGCTTTGGACAGCATGGAAACAATCAGCTCCGTATCGTAAGCGCGCTCATAAAAATGCTCTGAACTTCTGTGGTAGGCTTCGCCCTCCCGGCCGAAAAAGTCCAGAGTGATTCCGACCCGGCCGGTCTTTTCTTCAAAACGGTTCTGCCAGACACAGTAAACATCGTCCGTGTCGTAAACGTATGTCTGATTTCCGAGAATATACCGGTGCTTATACAGTGTATTCATATCAAAAACAAAATATCCGCCCGGATTCAGAAAAAGCGAAACGCGTGAAAACGTCTTCATCACATCGCTTTCACGGGTCAGGTGGTTGATGCTGTCCAGCATACAGATCACCGTATCGACCGTGCCGTACAGGTCGATACTCTGCATCTGCTGACGCAGAAAAAGGATATCCAGCCCACGGTCCGCCGCTTTTTGCTTTGCAACGGAAAGCATGGACTCGGAGCCGTCGATTCCGTAAATGTCGATTCCCCGTTCAGCCAGTTCGACGGTAAAGCTGCCTGTGCCGCAGGCCAGGTCGAGCGTCAGTCCGGCCTTATGGTTCAGCCTGTCCAGCAATCCCGTCAGATACTCCGCCCGCTCCGGATAACTGACATTTTGTGTAAGACTGTCATAGTAAAGGGCAAAAGACGAATAACTCATTTGCTCTCTTCGTCTTTGTCGATCCTGTTAAATACCAGCTCATAGCCGTCGCAGCCGTAGTTCAGCGAGCGGTTGACTCTGCTGATGGTGGCTGTGGAAGCGCCGGTTTTGGCAACGATATCGCTGTAGACCCGTTTGGTGCTCAGCATATGGGCCACAAGCAGACGCTGCGACATTGCTTTGATCTCTGGTACTGTGCATAGGTCCTCAAAAAAATTATAACATTCGTCAACCGTCTTTAAAGAAAGAATCGCTTTAAACAAAAAGTCCACACTCTCATCTTTAATTTTTGAATTCAAACGGTTTCACTCCTTATTCATTTAATAGAATAAAATTCTAACACACAAAAGTCCAAAAGTAAAGCGAATCGGGGCGGACATCAGGACAGGAACCCTTTAAATATCATTCCGGATCAAATCTTCATACGTTTCGCGTTTTACGATCACCCGGGCCATTCCGTTATGTACCATTACGACGGCAGGCCTTGGAATACGGTTGTAGTTTGATGCCATAGAGTAATTATACGCGCCGGTGGAAAGCACGGCAAGCGTGTCGCCCGGCTGCGCGGACTGGATCCTTGTGTTTTCCTGAATCAGGTCGCCGCTCTCACAGCATTTTCCGGCAATCGTGACTTCTTCCGCCGCCGCAAGGGACGCTTTGTTCGCTACCAGAGCGGTATAGTCCGACCGATAAAGGGCATAGCGGGGATTGTCGGTCATTCCCCCGTCCACCGAAACATAGGTGCGCACATCGGGGATTTTTTTGACCGCTCCGATCGTATAGAGCGTGATCCCGGCTTCGCCGACGATGGAACGGCCCGGCTCAAGATAGAGAAACGGGATATCAAGGCCAAGTGCTTTACAGCGGGAACGAACTTTCTCCGATATAGTTTCCATATATTGATCGTACGCAACAGGGGTGTCGGAATCGGTGTATTGAATCCCGAAACCGCCGCCGAGGTTCAGTTCCCTTACCATGATTCCGGTTTCCCGTTTGATCCGGTCAATAAAGGAGAGCATCACTTCTGCGGCAAGCACAAACGGCTGAATGTCGAAAATCTGAGAACCGATATGGCAATGCAGGCCGGTAAGATTGATATTTTCGCATCGGGCCGCCGCTTTCACGGCCTCCATCGCCTCCCCTGTTTCCAGCGCGAAACCGAATTTCGAGTCGATTTGCCCTGTGCGTATGAATTCATGGGTGTGGGCGTGGATCCCCGGCTTGACCCGAATGGTAATATCAGCGGTTTTTCCCATTGCCAACGCCGTTTCATTCAGGGTATGAAGCTCCGTCAAATTATCTGCGACGATATGTCCCACACCGGACCGTAAAGCAAAGGCAATTTCATCGGCGGTCTTATTATTTCCGTGAAAATGAATTCTTTCTGCGGGAAATCCGGCGCTGAGGGCGGTGTAAAGCTCCCCGCCCGAAACAACGTCCAACCCCAGCTTCTCTTCGTTGACAATCCGGCAAATTTCCTTGCAGCTGAAGGCCTTGCTCGCGTAAAGCGGCATTCCGTACCCGTTGTAGTACCGGTCAAACGAGGAACGGTACATTCTGCAGTTCCTTCTGATACAGGCCTCGTCCATCACATACAGAGGTGTCCCATATTCCCGGGCAAGCTCTACCGTATCGCATCCGCCGATGGTCAGATGTCCAAGCGTATTCGTGTTTAAACTCTCTTCATTCAGCATTTTATTACTCCGTTTTTAAGAATGATCGCAAATCTCTGAAATCATATTCCGAATCTCCTCCACTCCTTCCCCGTTGACCGACGAAAAAGGAACCAGCTTGAGCCCCTCGGCCCGACGGAACATCTCCTGGAACAGCCGAAGCTGATTCCCTCGTTCCGTCTTGTTCAGCTTGTCGCTTTTTGTAGCGGCAATCAGAAAACGCGTGCCCGAATTGATCAGATATTCGATCATATCCAGATCGTTGGCCGAAGGACTGTGCCTCATGTCAATAATCTGGATGACAAGCCCGACATTGCGCTGTGCGCCGAAATAGCCTTCGACCAGTTCGGACCAGCGCAATTTTTCCGACTGAGAGACTCTTGCGTAGCCATAGCCCGGCAGATCCACCAATCTGCAAGCCTGCAAATTGTAAAAGTTGATGGTTCCTGTTTTCCCGGGTTTCGCGCTGACCCTGGCAAGGGATTTACGGTTGACCAGTTTATTGATCAGAGAAGATTTTCCCACGTTGGACCGTCCGGAAAATACGATTTCGGGGACGGTGGATTCTGGCAGCTGGTCCGGTCTCCCTGCCGCAAATTCAAACAAAGCTTTATCAAAATTCAATGCTTCACCCCGTTACTGCGGAATACCGGGCGTCAGGACCGCCGGCTGGCTGGAAGCATTCATCGGGACAAGCGAGTCCGTGTTCTCTTCCTTTTTATTTTCCGGCATTTTGGTTAAAGCCGCCTCAAGCACCTGGTCGATTTTCTCAACCGGCAGAAAATCCACCGCGTTTTTTACCACAGCGTCAATTTCAGCCAGATCGGAAACGTTGTCGGCCGGAATAATGACCGTCTTGATTCCAGAACGGTAAGCGGCCATCGTTTTTTCCTTTAACCCGCCGATAGGAAGCACCCTGCCCAGTAAAGTAATTTCCCCTGTCATTGCGACATCGTGCCGGATCGGGATGTTAGTCAGCGCAGAGGTAATCGCGGTCGCCATTGCGGTTCCGGCAGACGGTCCGTCCTTTGGAATGGCCCCTTCCGGCGCGTGGATATGAATATCGTATTTGCTGTAGAAATCATGGCAGATGCCGAACGAATCGGCCCTGGTCCGGATACAGCTGATCGCGGTGCGGGCGGACTCCTTCATCACGTCGCCCAGCGAGCCGGTCAGCTCGATTTTTCCCGTGCCGTCCATGACCGCCACTTCAATCGGGAGAAGCTCGCCGCCGACGCTGGTCCACGCAAGACCGTTGACCAGGCCGACCATATCGGATTTCATAAGTTCGTCTTTTTTAAATCTCTTCGGACCCAAAAGGTCCTCCAGATTCTCCGGCTTGACAACGATTTTCGTCTGGTTGTCTCCCACGATCTTTTTCGCGCATTTTCTGCAGATGGAAGCAATCTGACGTTCCAGATTTCGCACGCCGGCTTCTCTGGTGTAGCCGTCAATCAGCTCGTGAACGGCGGCCGGAGTCAGCTTCAGCATTTTGGAATTGATCCCGTGTTTCCTGAACTGCTTCGGGATCAGGTGCTTTATGGCAATATTATATTTTTCCTCATGGGTATAGCTTCCAAGGGTAATCACGTCCATTCTGTCCAAAAGGGGCTCCGGAATGGCACTGTAATCGTTGGCGGTGGTGATGAACATCACCCTGCTCAGGTCAAACGGCATATCGATATAGTGATCGAAGAAGGAAGAATTCTGCTCCGAATCCAGCACTTCCAGCAAGGCGGAGGCGGGATCGCCGCGAAAATCGTTTCCCAATTTGTCGATTTCATCCAGCAGGATCAGCGGATTGTTTGTGCCGGCCTGTTTCATGGCGGAGATAATCCGCCCCGGCATGGAACCCACGTACGTCTTTCTGTGTCCCATGATATCGGACTCATCCCTCACGCCGCCGAGCGACACGCGCACATAATTGCGCCCGATGGCTTTGGCGATCGAACGCGCGACGGATGTTTTGCCGACGCCCGGAGGACCCACCAGACAGATAATCTGTCCTCTGATATCGGGGGCAAGCTTTTTGACAGCCAGAATCTCGATGATCCGTTCCTTTACCTTTGTCAGGCCGAAATGGTCGCGGTCAAGCACCTTCTGCGCTTTTGCAAGGTCGATATGCTCGCGGCTTGAGGCGTTCCAAGGCAGCTCCAGACAGGTTTCCACATAGCTGACGATCACGCTTGCCTCGTGGGAACCGTAGGGCATTTTGGAGAGCCGGTCGCATTCCTTCAGCAGTTTCTCATTCTGCAGCTTGGGAAGCTTCATTTTCATGATGCGTTCCCGCAGCTCGTCGGCCTCGTTCAGCGGACTGTCGTCGTCTCCAAGCTCATTGGAGATGGCCTTCATTTGCTCGCGAAGAAAATATTCGCGTTGATTTTCGTCAATCTGTTCCTTTGCTTTTTCGCTGATCTGGCTTTCAATAGAGAGCACCTGAACTTCATTTTTTAAAATCTCATTCAGTTTTTCCAGCCTTTTTACCGGATGGAGCTCTTCCAGAATCGCCTGTTTCTGCTCATAGTCGAGCATAATGTTGGAGGTGATGTAATCCGCAAGCTCTCCGCAGTTTTTCTTTTGTACCACGCCGATGATAATATCCGGAGGGATACGGCTGTAATTTTGAATATATTCTTCAAAGAGCGTCTGCGTATAACGGATCAACGCCTCGGTCTTATGGCTGGTCCGGTATGATTTGGTTTCACTTTGAACGATTTCGGCAAGAATAAAAGGGGTTTCGCTGACAACAGAGGAAATTTCAGCGCGGTACATTCCTTCCGCAAAAAGCCGCACGCCCTCGTCGGTATGGCGAATCACCTGTTTGATTTTCGCCACGATCCCCATTTTATAAAGATCCTCGCCGCCCGGTTCGTTTGTATTTAAATCCTTTTGGGCAACCAGAAAAATCTGCTGATTTTCTTCCATCGCCTTGGAAAGGGCCAGTATGGACTTTTTTCTTCCCACATCAAATTGCAGAAGCATGCCCGGGAAAATAACCAGTCCCCTGAGCGCAAGCACAGGGATGGAACTATTTTCAATTTTCTTCAGTTCTTGATTTGTACTCATAGTTTGCTCCTTGGCAGAAAAGGCTGTTGCAAGTGGACAAAAAAAGTCTGCCACGTGCAACAGCCAAGATTTCTATCGTTATGACGCTGTATCCTTACGGCCGCGCTTCCTGGGAGTTGTTATTTTAATCCTGACCGGCTTACGGTCCTGATTATACACAATCTCCGGTTCCGTGCCCTGATTCACCGTATCCGCGGTAATGGTGACCTTTTCAACGGTGTAGTCAGACGGGACCTTATACATGAGATTGGTCAACAAATCCTCCATGATGGATCTCAGCCCTCTTGCGCCCGTGCGGCGGTCAATGGTCTTTTTGGCAATTGCTTTCAGTGCGTCGGGTTTGAATTCCAGCTCAACCTTATCCAGCTGAAACAGCTTCTTGTACTGATTGATCAAGCAGTTTTTCGGCTCGGTCAAAATTCTTACAAGAGCGTCCTCATCCAGTCCGTCGAGCGCGGCAATGACAGGCAAACGGCCGACCAGCTCAGGAATCAATCCGTATTTCACCAGATCATGCGGCACGACATCCTGCATCCAGGCTGTGGAATCAAGCTCCACCTTGCTTTTGACCTGTGCGCCGAAGCCCATAGCGGAGGACGCCGTGCGTTTCTGGACAATTTTATTCAGGCCGTCGAAAGCTCCGCCGCAGATAAACAGGATGTTGGAGGTATCGACCTGCAAAAATTCCTGCTGGGGATGTTTTCTGCCGCCCTGAGGAGGAACGTTGGAAACAGTCCCCTCCAGAATTTTCAGCAGAGCCTGCTGTACTCCCTCTCCGCTGACATCACGTGTAATGGAGGGGTTTTCGGACTTTCTGGCGATCTTGTCGATTTCATCGATATAGATAATCCCGCGTTCGGCTTTTTCAATATCGAAATCCGCGGCCTGAATCAGGCGCAGCAGGATATTTTCAACGTCCTCGCCGACATAGCCGGCTTCCGTCAGTGTGGTGGCGTCCGCAATCGCAAACGGAACATCCAGTATCTTTGCCAGTGTCTGCGCCAGCAGGGTTTTTCCCACACCGGTCGGACCGAGCAGCAACACGTTGCTTTTTGTCAGTTCTACGTCGTCTTTACCGTAATAGATTCTTTTGTAGTGATTATAGACCGCAACAGAAAGCGCAACCTTTGCTTTTTCCTGTCCAATGACATATTCATCCAGCCGCTTTTTGATCTCATGCGGTTTGGGAAGCTCGGTCGAAGCCTCACTGTAGCTGGATTTTCGGTTGGACAGGTTTTTTTCGTCGTCAAGGATCGACATGCACAGCTCTATGCATTCATCACAGATATATACACCGGGGCCTGCAATCAGACGGCGGGCTTCGTTCTGCGGTTTTCCGCAGAAGGAGCAGCAGATCCCCCTGTCCTTGATATCGTCATTATTTGGCATCTAATTAATCACCAACCTCAACTCATCGAATTGTAGATGACCTTGTCGATCAGGCCATATTTCGCGGCAGCCTCCGCCGTCATAAAATTATCGCGCTCGGTATCCTTCGCAATCATTTCAATCGGCTGTCCCGTTCTCTCAGCAAGGATTTCGTTCAGCTTCTTTTTGGTGGCAATAATGTGGTCTGCGTGGATCATTACGTCAGTCGCCTGACCCTGTGCGCCGCCGCTCGGCTGATGAATCATAATATCGCTGTTGGGAAGGGCGTACCGTTTGCCTTTGGTACCCGCCGCAAGCAGGAACGCGCCCATGCTGGCGGCCATGCCCATGCAAATGGTGGAAACGTCGCATTTAATATACTGCATCGTATCGTAAATTGCCAATCCCGCGGTTACGGACCCTCCCGGGCTGTTGATATAAAGGCTGATATCCTTCGACGGATCCTGGCCCTCCAAATATAAAAGCTGAGCAACCACCAGACTGGAAGTGGTATCGTTTACCTCTTCCGTAAGCATTACGATTCTGTCATTCAGCAGACGTGAAAAGATATCATAGGAACGTTCTCCCCTGTTTGTCTGCTCAATAACATATGGGACTAAACTCATTATTGCGTACCTCCAATAAAACTAAACAATAAATTAATAATTGGCAGGAAGGACTTTTCTTATTCAGCAGCTTTTGCAGTTTCGGAAGGATCTTCTTTTTCCGTTACGACCGCGCTGTCACGAACGAGGTTGATTGCTTTTTCAACAGAGAGGTCTTTTGCCAGCTCCTCTTTTGGGATAAAGGTCTTCACCTTTTCAGCGTCGATTTCATAGCCCTTGGCAAGCTTTTCAAACTCTGCCTCGATTTCCTCCTCGGTCGGATGAATGTCTTCCAGCTGGGCGATCTTTTCGAGCGCCAGACGGACCTTTACCGCGCGTTCCGCCTGCGGCTGGAACTGCTTGCGGATAGAATCCTTGTCCATACCCGTGTACTGCAGGTAGGTATCGAGGTTCAGGCCCTGGGACTGAAGACGGTACCCGAATTCGCGGATATCCTCGTTGATTTTGTTTTCATACATTGCCTGCGGAATTTCGGCTTTGAGATTTTCCACCAGCTTATCGATCAGCTGATTTTCCACATCATCCTTCGCTTTTGCCTCTGCGGCTTCGGTCAGCTTTGTTTTTATGTCTTCCCTGTATTGATCGAGCGTATCGAAATCGCTGACATCCTTGACAAAGTCGTCGTCAACTTCCGGCAGCTCCTTCATTTTGATTTCATGCAGCTTGATTTTGAAAACAGCGTCCTTACCGGCCAGATCCTCCGAGTGGTAATCCTCCGGGAACTTTACGTTTACATCAAACTCGTCGCCTGTTTTATGGTCCACGATCTGCTCTTCAAAGCCCGGGATAAACTGGCCCGCACCGAGAGTCAGGCTGTAGTTTTCCGCTTTGCCGCCGTCAAAAGCAACGCCGTCCACGGAGCCGTCAAAATCAATGACGGTGATGTCGCCGTTCTGAGCCGCTCTGTCTTCTACGGTCACCATTCTGGAATTGCGCTCCTGAACCTTTTTGATCTCTGCGTCAATGTCCTCGTCGGTTACCTTAACCGGCTTTTTGGCTGCGGCCAAGCCTTTATATTCATCAATTTCCACTTCCGGCTTTGTTGTGATGGTCGCCTTGAAAACAACGCCTTCCTTGCCGGCGGAAACCAGATCAAAATCAATTTTATCCTCGATCATTTCGAGTTTCGCCTCGTTGATTGCCGCATCCAGCGCATCGGGGTAAACCGCATTGATCGCATCCTCATAAAAAACCTGCTCGCCGTAATACTTCTCAACAAAAGCACGGGGAGCCTTTCCCTTCCGGAAGCCGGGAATCGCAATTTTTTTGTTTTCTTTATGATATGCCCGATCAAGCGCTTTTTCAAATATAGCAGCGTCTACTGCAACCTCAAGCTGGTAACGGTTCGTATCAACCTTATTGGACGATTGTAAGCTCATTATTAACTTCCTCCTGCAAAATGCAAATTATCTAAATTATTATAGCACATGGAAAATAAATATTCTATATATTCGATAAAATATTCAAAAATTGTTCACTTCACCAGCACCGGCATGAATTTCAGATAGTCACAGGAAATCAAATGCATTTTGATGCCGTCGTAAACCCCGGTGATTGCCCGGCGGGCCGCCTGGTTCCCGTGAATGTGCCCGAAATAGCATTCCGTGATGCCGTGCGACTTTAACACGCCGAGGATCTCTTTGCACTCCGTTCCGTCGTAAACGGGCGGGTAGTGCAGAAACACGACCGGCTTTACCCCCATCTTTTCCGCCTCGTTAATCGAGGTATTGAGGCGGCCGGCCTCGCGGTTGACAATCTTGATATCCTCCGCGGTTTCGGAATTGTACAGCCACCCGCGCGTACCGCAGACCGCAATATCGCCGACGGCCACCGCGTTATTGTGGATGATGCCGATGGAATCCAGCCCGTGTACCCTCAGAAAATCGTCGATCTTCTTTTTTGTGGTCCACCAGTAATCATGGTTGCCCTTCAAAAACAGCTTGCGGCCGGGCAGGGAGTGGATAAACCCGAAATCCTTCGCCGTTTCCTCAAGCTTCATCGCCCATGAAATATCCCCGGCGACAACGACGGTGTCGTCTTCGCCGACCACGGCGCGCCAGTTTTTTTCAAGACGGACGGTATAGTCCCGCCAACCTTCAAATACATCCATCGGTTTGTCGCAGCCGAGGGACAGATGCAGGTCTGCAATAGCAAATAGTGACATGTGATCCTCTCTTAGACAGTATACTTTATTCCGGCTGTTTTCAGCACAGAGTCGCCCATTTTATCTTTCGGGCAAATAGCAGTGAATCTGACTTGTTTTGATTCCAGCTGTGCAATCGGCGTCGGAATCGGGGTGCCTGTGAGGGCGGAAAGCGCCTGAACCTTTTCAAACTCAGAGGCATCCACGCGGTAATCGGCCGAAACAGCGCTCAACACACTGTCGGCGAATTTATACGGGCTGGCCGTAGATACGACGATCGCCGGCGTTTCCGTATCCTTTTCCGCTTCAACGTACTGCCGATAGACGTTGACCGCCACCGCCGTGTGGGTGTCGCAAAGGTAATTTTCCGTCCGGTAGATTTCCCTGATGGTTTCCTTTGTCGCGTCGTCGCCGCAGAATCCCGCCCAGAACAGCTCGTGAAGCCGGCTCAAAAGATCATCGTCGACCTGATACCTGCCGTCTGACGCCAGCTCGTTCATCCACCCGGCTACTTTTGCGCTGGAGTTTCCGGTCAGGTCATACAGCAGGCGTTCCAGATTGCTTGACACCAGAATATCCATGGACGGGGAAATGGTGGTATGAAAATCCCTGTTGCGGTCATAGACGCCCGTGTTCAGGAAATCGGTCAGCACATTGTTGGCGTTGGACGCACAGATCAGCTTTTTCACCGGAAGGCCCATCTTTTTGGCGTAATAAGCGGCCAGAATATTTCCGAAATTGCCCGTCGGGACAACGATATTGACCTTTTCGCCTTCATGGGAAATTCTTCCGTTTGCCATCAGGTCGCAGTACGCGGAGAAATAATAGACGATCTGCGGCAGCAGCCTGCCCCAGTTGATGGAGTTCGCGCTGGAAAACATAATATCGTTCTGTTCAAGCAGACGGTTGATTCCGGGGTCGGTAAAAATCTTTTTCACGCCGGTCTGGGCATCGTCGAAATTGCCTTCGATCGCGCAGACCGCCACATTGTTCCCTTCCTGGGTGTTCATCTGGCGCTTCTGCATGGGGCTGACGCCGTTTTCCGGATAAAACACCTGAATGCGGGTTCCGTCCACATCCTTAAAGCCTTCCAGCGCCGCTTTTCCCGTGTCGCCGGAAGTAGCGACCAGAATCAGAGCGGTCTTGGAGGACTGAATCTTTTTCAGCGATTTGGTAAGAAGGTGCGGCAAAAGCTGCAGCGCCATATCTTTGAACGCGCAGGTCGGACCGTGCCACAGCTCAAGCAGGTACATCTTCCTTTTCCCGTTCTGCAGACAGGAGAGCGGAGCCGGCCTGTCCTGCTCAAATTTTCCGCCGGTGTAAGCGTTCCCGACGCATTCCGCAATTTCTTCCGTGGTAAAGTCGGAAAGAAAAGCCGATAAAATGCGGACTGCCCGCTCCGTATAGCCGCAGTGCTGCAGTTCCAGCAAATCCGAATATGAAAAGCAGGGCAGCTTTTCAGGGACAAAAAGTCCGCCTTCGCCGCTGATGCCCTGCGAAATTGCCTGAGCAGAGGATACGCTGACGCCGCTGTTTCTTGTGGAGTGATAGTTCAAGTTTTTTCCCCCTTCGCATTGTCTGTTTTTTAATCATATCATACTTTCCGGGAAAGAGAAACAAAAAAATGATAAGCATTCCTAAATAATATCGAATCAAGCAAAAAACGCGTTTTCGATATGTTCCACAGAAAGGATGGAGAAAGGGTCCGGCCCGGTAACGATGCCGATCACGTCAAACCGAGGCTGCAGCCCTGTTTCATGCGACTGCAGATAACTAAGAGCAGTTTTGATGATTTTCTTCTGCTTTCCCGCCGTGACCGCCTCCAAAGGACTGACGCAATAATGCTCGTCGCGTGTTTTGACCTCCGCAAAGACAATATAGTCCTTGTTTTCGGCAATCAGGTCGATTTCCCCAAAACGGGAATGGTAGTTGCGCGCAACGATCCGGTATCCCTTCTGTTCCAGCAGCCGGGCCGCGCGGTCCTCCCCGATTTTTCCGGATGAATTGTTCATCGGGTCTCCCCCAGTATTTTTTTTAAAAACGTTTTTCTGTGAACCGGGCTGGGCCCGTACTGTTTCAGCAATTCCCTATGTAAAGCGGTGCCGTAGCCCTTATGTTTCGCGAACTGGTACTCGGGATAAATCCGGTCGATCTCGGTCATCAGCCGGTCACGGCTGACCTTCGCGAGGATGGAAGCGGCCGCGATGCTTGCGGAAAGCGCGTCGCCTTTAATAATGGTCTGCGTATCCATCCCGAGCCGCGGCATCCGGTTTCCGTCCACAAGCGCCAGGTCCGGCCTGACGGAAAGTCCGTCGCACGCGCGCTTCATCGCCAGAAAGGTCGCCTGCAATATATTGATCTTATCGATTTCCTGCTCCGTCGCGAATCCGACGGCGTAGACGATTGCAGTCTTCCTGATTACATCAAACAATGCTTCGCGTTTTTTTTCACTGAGCTTTTTGGAGTCGTTCAGTCCCTCGATCATCTGACCGGGGGGCAAAATAACGGCGGCAGCGAACACCGGGCCGGCCAGCGGGCCGCGTCCGGCTTCATCGATGCCGCAGATCATCCGATAGCTTTTTTTCAGCGCCATATTTTCATAGGCAAACCAATCCATATTATCTACCAACCTGTTCCAGAGTAATTCTGCCTAATTTCGCACTTCGGAATTCATCCAGTACCGTAATCGACGCGCGTTCCAGATCGATTTCCCCGCCGGAAATCAGCATCCCGCGTTTCCTGCCGATCAGCTCCAGCATTTCATAGCCCTTCAAACCGGCTATGTCGGCGCCCTCCAGCTTATATCTGGCTTTCAGCTCCCCGGGATAGCTGTCGCGGAGGACCTCCAGCAGACGGGAAGCCAGCTGCTCCGTATCCACCACTTCGTCTTTGACCGCTCCGGTAAACGCCAGCCTCTCCCCTACGGTCTTATCTTCAAATTTAGGCCACAGTACCCCCGGCGTATCCAAAAGCTCGAAGCCTTTTCCAATGGTAAACCATTGGTTGGACCGCGTTACGCCCGGCCTGTCCTCGACATTTGCCTTGCTGTTTTTTGCAAGACGGTTAATCAGCGAGGATTTGCCCACGTTGGGAATCCCGACGATCATGACGCGGATCTGCCGTCCGACCATCCCTTTTGCTTCCCAGGAGGCAATCCGGTCGCTCAGAACGCCCCTCACGAGGGGAATAAAGCCGTTCAGCCCTTTTCCGGTGCGGCAGTCGATCGCGATGGCGGGGATGCCCTGTGTTTGATAATAATCGATCCATCTGCCCGTCTGAACCGGATCGGCCATATCGCATTTATTCATTAAAATAACGCGGGGCTTCTGTTGGATCAGTCCGTTTAGAACCGGGTTCCGGCTGCTGACCGGAATCCGGGCGTCGATAATTTCAGCGGCAGCATCGACAAGTTTTAAGCTTTTTTCAATCTGCCTTTTGGTTTTGGTCATATGACCGGGGAACCATTGTATCGTTTGTGCTTCACTCATTTTCGTTCGTCCCGTATCTTTATTGTTATTTGATTGTTCCAAGCCGGTTAAATGGAAAAACAATCATCTCCGCTTTTCCAAGGATATATCTCTCGTCCACCATGCCCACATCCACAAACCGGCTGTCGTTGGACACGGAACGGTTGTCCCCGAGAACAAAGACATGCCCCGGAGGAACCTGAAGCGGATAATGGAAGTCCGAAGGCTGTGTGGTAATGCCGTTTTCAATATAGGCGGATTCATCCAGCGCAACCCCGTCCACAGAAACGACGCCGGTTTCAAAATCAATATCCACAACCTGATTTTCCAGCGCGACGACCCTTTTGATAATCGGTTCCTTCAACATGGTCGTGTGGGTGATTACAATCACGTCCCCCTGATGCGGTTTGTAAAAAAAGCTGGACAGGATCACGCGGTCATTGGACCGCAGAGTCGGCAGCATGGAGGGGCCGCTCACATTGACCACCCTGAACAGAAACATGAATACCACGATCACGGCAATTAAAGAAGAGATCAGGGCTTCCACCCACTCGTAACTGTTGATGATAAAATTTCTTTTTTTCTCGGTGAGCGTTTCCTGCCGGGAAACACTGTTTTCGTGATCCAATGAAGGAACAACTCCTTTATATCAAAAGGCAACGCCTTATAATTGACCGAATTTCCCAAACGGCATAATAATAAATTTCACCTTGCCGATAATATAGCGCTGGTCGATCATGCCGACCTCGCTGAACCGGCTGTCCTCCGAAACCGTGCGGTTATCGCCCAAAACAAAAACATGGCCGGCAGGGACCTTCTGCGGGAAAGCAACGTCATATTCGTCCTTGGTAATCCCGTTTTCGATATAGGCGGATTCGTCGAGCGCAGCGCCGTCAACGGAAACGATTCCGGTGTGAAAATCGATATCGACCGTTTGCCCTTCCGTAGCGATTACTCTTTTTACGATGCGTTTGTCCAAAGAAGTTCCTTTGGCGTCGATCACGACAATGTCCCCGCGGGCAAGGCCCGGCTCAGCGCAGGCTGTAAACAGCTTGTATCCGTCCATTAGATTGGGCTCCATGGAAGGCCCGTTTACAACGATATTTACCCTGAACAGGAAGGTGAAAAAGATCATGATAATGATCAGCGCGGGAATCAGAGCCTCCATCCACTCGAAGCAGGCGCGGGCAACACTGCTTTTTTCTTTTTCCGGGGACGCGGGTTCCATATCCGCCTGAATTTCATTTGGGTTCAAGAGGAATACAACTCCTTTTTTCAAATTGCCGTGGTTATATGGTTCCGAATTTTCCGTAAGGTATGAGAATGGTTTCGACTTTGCCGATAATATAGCGCTGATCGACCATACCGACGTCGCTTGAACGGCTGTCGTCCGAGAGCCTGCGGTTATCGCCGAGCAGGAACACCTGCCCTTTGGGGACAGTCCGCGGAAAACGGAGGTCGTACTGACTTTTGGTAATACCGTTTTTAATATAAGCGGATTCGTCCAGCGCAACCCCGTTGACAAAGACGGTTCCCGTCTGAAAATCGATATCCACCGTCTGGCCCTGGGTCGCAATGACCCTTTTGATAATAACCTCGTGAAGCGCGGTGGCCTTTGCGTCGACCACAACGACATCTCCCAGAGAAAAAGTCCGGTCAAAACACGATACAAACACCTTATAGCCGTTCGTAAAATTGGGCTGCATGGAGGGCCCGTTGACCGTTATGATCCGGAACAGGAAAGCAAATACCGCCGTCATTACAAGCAGCGCGGGGATCAGTGCTTCCATCCACTCGTAACAGCCCGAAACGACACGGTCCGGCGTTTTGCGGTCATCCGGGGATTCCGCAGAAGAGCGACTTTTCAAGAACGGACACCTCTTTTGAGACCTGAAAAATATCGCAGTAGCAAAAAAGGGACACCTACATGTCCCTTTCAATCGCTATCTGATTCCTTATCTGAGCTGTTCCTTTACCTTTGCCGCCTTGCCGACTCTGTCACGCAGATAGTAGAGCTTCGCCCTGCGCACACGGCCCTTGCGGACAATTTCAACACTCTTTACATTGGGAGAGTGAATCGGGAAAACTCTTTCTACGCCTACGCCGTAGGAAAGGCGTCTGACGGTGAAAGTTTCGGAAATGCCGCTGCCCTTACGAGCGGTAACGGTACCCTCGAAAACCTGAATTCTTTCTCTTTCGCCTTCTCTGATATTTACGCTCACCCTTACGGTGTCGCCAATTTCAAATACGGGAACTTCTGTTTTTACGGAATCTTGCGCAATCAGTTTTAACGCATCCATGGATATTTCCTCCTAAAATTCAGACATTCATGCCAAGTGGCAGAGGACTGTCCGCTTCAATGTCACGGTACAACCGGGCACTAAACCCCACCAAAATCAATCAGCGGATTCCAAATGCCTATATATCATACCATAATCCTGAAAAAGGTGCAACATCTATTTTTATTTTACTCAAATATTTTAAAATCCGCGTCGTAAAGATTGATCCTTCGGATATCGCTGTATAAATCCAGCAACAGGTATTTTTTCATAGTGTCGCATAGAAGCGAAGGATTCACATTCATGGTGCTCCCCGCGGGGAGCATCGCGCTTATTTCCACTCCGTCGTCCCGGGCAGCGACCACCGTCCTGTCAAGGTACGGTCTCAGGTCCAGATCGATCATTCCGTTTTTCGTATGCTTGGGAACGACCACCGTTTCCCGGTTGAACAGCTCCCGGATGGCGGCGGCCGTTTCTTCGGGGGACCGGCCCTGCGTCTCCAGCTCCATCAGGTAAGAGGCATAGGCGATCTGCCCCGGCTTCATCACCGGCTCGGTAACGTCAAACACGGGGATGTCGTTCGGCAGAGCCGAGTTCAGCTTTTCGATCAGCTCTTCGCGTGTAAGATCGTCGTCGTCCAGCCGGATATCCATGCTTTCCCGTTCTCCCCCGATACCGAGCGACAGCGGAAGCGCAAAGGTAATGAACGCGTGAGGATTATAGCCCTGGGTATACCAAAGAGGAAGTTTCGCCTTGTGAATCGCGCGCAGCATGCAGCGGTTTAAATCGAGGTGTGAAATATACCGCGCCGTTCCGATCTTCTTAAACCAGACCCTGACGTTTTTCATAGCAGATTCCTCCTTTGAAGCAGGCCGCGCCGCAGGAAGAACACTGTTCCCGGCAGTTGGGGGTGGTGACGTTCGCGTAAGCCTTTTTGCATTCGTCAATCAGGAACGACTTTTTGATCCCGTAATCAATGTGGTCCCATGGCAGCACTTCGTCGAAGCTTCTCCTTCGGTTGGCGTAAAAAGCCGGGTCGATTCCGCATCGCTCGAAAATTTCCATCCATTTCGGAAACGAGAAGAAGTTCTGCCAGCCGTCCATTTTGCAGCCGCTCCGATGCGCTTCGAGCAGGACGCCGCATAAGCGCCTGTCCCCGCGCGCAAAAACGGCTTCCAGAAAGCTGGTGTCCGCGTCGTGCCAGTTGGGTTCCACCTTTCTGGTTTTGACCGAAGCGACCAGATGGCGCTGCTTTTTACGGAGCGTCTCCATGGTATCCTGCGGTTCCCACTGAAAAGGCGTGAAGGGTTTCGGAACAAAGGAGGACGCGCTGACGGTGACTTTTATGCCCTTCCCCTTCGGTTTGTCGGGATTTGCGTAAAAGGCGTCGACCACCTTCTGCCCCAGCTCCGCGATCCCGGCAACATCGTCCAGCGTTTCCGTTGGCAGCCCGATCATAAAATAGAGCTTGATGGTCGTCCAGCCGCCCTTGAACGCGGTATTGACGGTTTTCATCAGCTCTTCTTCCGTGACATTTTTATTGATAACGTCCCTCAGGCGCTGCGTTCCCGCCTCCGGCGCAAAGGTAAGACCGCTGCGGCGGACGGATTTGATTTTGGACATCAGCTCCGGGGAAAAATTATCGACCCGAAGGGACGGCAGAGAAATGCCGGTGTTCTCTTTTTCCGTCCATGTATGGAGCCGGTCGATCAGCTCGTTCAGCCTGGAGTGGTCGCTCGTGCTGAGCGAAGAAAGCGAAATCTCATCATAGCCCGTGCTGTCGCACAGGTCGCGGCACTGCCGGTCAATGACGTCCACTGATTTTTCACGGAACGGGCGGTACAGGAAGCCCGCCTGACAGAAGCGGCAGCCGCGGATACAGCCGCGCAGGACCTCCGCCACCGTTCTGTCGTGCACGATTTCAATGTAGGGCACTACAAATTTATCCGGAAAATAGGACTTGTCCACGTCCATCATAATACGTTTTTTTACGGGGAAGGGCGCGCCCTCTTTCGGAACGATCGCCTTTACCGTATGATCTTCGTTATAGGAAATATGATACAGAGACGGCACGTAGACTCCCTGAATCTGAGAAGCCGCCTTTAAAAATTCCTTTTTGGAACGGTTCTGCTTTTTGTATTCCCGGTAAAGGGCGACGACCTCCAGATCCACTTCTTCCCCCTCGCCGATAAAGAACAGATCAAAAAAGTCCGCCAAAGGCTCCGGGTTGCAGGCGCAGGGTCCGCCGGCCACCACAAGCTGGGAAAGGGAATGCCGGTCTTCGGCTTTCAGCGGGATTCCCGCCAGATCAAGCATATTTAAGATATTGGTATAGCTGAGCTCGTATTGAAGGGTAAAGCCGATGATGTCGAAGTCGCGGACGCTGTCCCCGCTTTCCAGCGCGTAGAGCGGCAAATCGTTTTTACGCATTTCCTCTTCCATATCCACCCAAGGGGCGAATACGCGCTCACACCAGACATAGGGTACGGTATTCAGCTGGCTGTACAGAATTTTCAGCCCGAGGTGCGACATGCCCACCTCGTATATATCGGGAAAACAAAATGCAAACCGCACATCCACTTCATCCGCGTGCTTCCTCACGCAGTTGAGCTCGCCGCCGACGTATCTGCCCGGTTTTTGCACGTTTGCAAGCAGTTTTTCTATCTTTTTATTGACCATTCGTATCCTCCGCACAATCTATGTTTTATTATTATACTGCCCGCGTGCGGAGAATGCAAATCAATAATATCTTCCGTTCTTGTAAAGGAGCAGAAAGATTAAATAAACGGATACGGCAAGAAGATAAAAATTGCCGTTGGCACGGAACAGAAAAAGGAAGCCGATCGCTGCCAGCGGCGTTAAAACCGCGAATGAGGCGACGGATACAATCCTTGCGGACAAAGCGGCGTTCAGGCGGGTACAAAGGACGGAATACAGCGCCTGCCCTCCGTCAAGCGGCTCCACGGGCAGCAGGTTAAACCCTGCCAGCACCAGGTTGGCAAGGATAAAAGAGTGAAAATAACGCTCATCGGCGAGGGTACAGACCAGCGCGGCGGCAAGGTTGGTTCCCGGTCCCGCGGCGGAAATGGCGGCGTCGCGCCAGTAGGACCGGTCGATCCCCGCAGATTTGATCATATCGATGCCGAAGGGGGTAAACCGGATCTGCGACGGCGCCGTTCCGAACGCGGCCATGACCGCCAAATGCCCCAGTTCATGCAGCGCCGCACAGGAAAGGCCCAGAACAGCCATTCCGCTCCTGTCAAACAGGAAAAAAACCGCCAGTACGGCCACAAATAAAAAATCAACGGTCACACGGCAGTTTTTGATGGAAAAAGACATCAGCCGCCGACCTGCTGAGAAGGCGCCGCCTGCTGGTTCTCCGGCTGCTGTGAATTTTCCGCGGAACCTGCGTCAGCCTGGGAAGCGGTTCCCGCCTGGGATTCGGGATTTACCTGTGAATTGGCGCCGCCTTGTGGATTCTCACCTGTCCGGGAAGTCACACCGGATTGGGAGGCGGTGCTTTCCGCCTGGGAAGGATTCTCCTGAGCGCGCGGCTTTGTAAAAAAATCGGTGACCGACGGCAATATCTCCACAACGGTATGTTTTACATGGTCGATATCCTCGGTCGGAACAATGGAATTATTGACGTTCTGCAGATACCAGTTTTTGATGATCAAATATGCATTGCCCCCAAAGACCCGGAGAAAGACCGCCGTGGCCAGAATGATCGAACATACCGTTATCTGGATTGTGGTCAGCAGTCTTGTGCTGAGGGTTTTCGCTTTTTTGTTCCTCCTGTATTGCTGTCCGTCGTAGTCCCTTTCATCATTCCTTTCGTAGTCCCGATCATCATCTTTTTCGTGATTCCTGTAATTCCTGTTGTCATTTCTGCTGTAAACATCCTCATAATGATCTTCTATATACCCGTCGTCATCGTCTTCGTAGTCATCCTCATAATCTTTATCATACCGATTATCTTCATACCGATCGTCCATTGTTATTCCTCCTGCATCATTATAATCCTAATAATAATATGTCCGATGCCGGCGGAAGATGCCCTGATATGAAAAAACCGCCGTAAAATACGGCGGTTTGGTCGGTTTGTCCTTATTTTGCTTTGTCCGCTTTGGACCGGATATACTGATCGATGGAGCGGGCGGCTTCCTTGCCGCCGCCCATGGCCAGAATCACGGTTGCGGCGCCGCTGACGGCGTCGCCCGCGGCGTAAACGCCCTCCCGGGTCGTCGCCATGGTCGCTTCATCCACAACGATGCAGCCCTTCCTGTTCGCTTCCAGGCCCTCTGTCGTGGAGCGGATCAGCGGATTCGGCGAGTTGCCGATCGCCATGACCACACAGTCCACCGGGATTTCAAAGTTCGAGCCCTCTTTGGGCACCGGCCTGCGCCTGCCGGAGGCGTCCGGCTCGCCAAGCTCCATCTCGATGCACTCGATCGACTTCACCCTGCCGTTTTCGTCGCCGTGGATGGCAACGGGATTGCGTAAAAGATTGAAGAGAATACCCTCTTCCTTCGCGTGGTGGATTTCCTCTTTCCGCGCGGGCATCTGCTCTTCGGCGCGGCGGTACACAATATACACCTTCTCCGCGCCCAGACGCTTGGCGGTCCTCGCGGCGTCCATCGCCACGTTGCCGCCGCCCACAACGGCGACGTTCTTCGGCCGGATGATCGGGGTGTCATATTCGTCCA
>NZ_JBNLXQ010000021.1:0-28125 GCF_053840905.1 Caproiciproducens sp. | reverse complement strand
ACTTCGAAACCGGACGTGCCGAGTTCGCTTCAATGACAGCCTTGATTTTTTCGCTCTGACGGCTCTTGTCTTTAATGGAGATCACTTCGCCCGGCTTTGTCAGGTAGGAAGGAATATCCACTCTTTTGCCGTCCACAGTAAAGTGCCCGTGAACCACCAGCTGACGGGCTTCCGCCCTGGAATTGCCCCAGCCCAAACGGTAGACCACGTTGTCGAGACGGGATTCCAAAATCGCGAGCAGTTCGTCGCCGGTCTTTCCTTCTTTGCGGGTCGCAAGGTCGTAGTAGCCCCTGAACTGGGACTCCAGTACACCGTAGTAACGTTTTGTCATCTGTTTTGCGCGCAGCTGAAGGCCATACTCAGAGGTCTTTTTGCGGCCCTGACCATGCTGGCCCGGAGCATACGCCCGGCGGGTTACCCCGCATTTGTCCGTGTAGCATCTTGCGCCCTTCAGGAAAAGCTTCTGGCCTTCCCGGCGGCAAAGCTTGCACACAGCGTCTGTATATCTTGCCATATTATGGTTGCACCTCCTATATCGGTTTTGTTACTATACGCGTCTTCTCTTCGGAGGACGGCATCCGTTGTGCGGAATCGGAGTAACGTCTTTGATCATGCTGACTTCAAGGCCCGCGCCCTGAAGCGCGCGGATAGCCGCCTCACGGCCCGCGCCCGGTCCCTTTACAAAAACCTCAACCGTTTTCATACCGTGCTCCATCGCTGCTTTCGCGGCGGTCTCGGCGGCGGTCTGAGCGGCGAAAGGAGTGGACTTTCTGGAACCTCTGAATCCTAATTCACCCGAGCTCGCCCACGAAACCGCGTTGCCCTGCGTATCCGTAATGGTAACGATCGTGTTGTTGAAGGTGGACTGGATATGAGCGGCTCCGCGATCTATATTTTTACGCTCACGGCGTCTGCGGACTGCGGTGCCTTTTTTAGCTGCGCCTTTCTGTGCTGCCATCTTTTGAATCCCTCCCTATTTACTTCTTCTTGTTGGCCATGGTCTTTCTGGGACCTTTGCGTGTACGCGCATTGGTTTTGGAACGCTGGCCTCTTACCGGCAGGCCCTTGCGGTGACGGACACCACGGTAGCAGCCGATTTCAATCAGTCTCTTAATGTCAAATGCTACGTCGCGGCGAAGATCGCCTTCAACGCGGCAGTGATGGTCGATATACTCTCTGAGCTTTGCCGCATCATCCTCTGTTAAATCCCTTACACGGATGTCCGGGTCGACGCCTGTTTCTGCGCAAATATTCGTTGCAGTCCTGCGGCCGATACCGAAAATATAGGTAAGAGCAATTTCGATGCGCTTATCTCTGGGCAGATCAATACCTGCTATACGCGCCATACTGGTTGCACCTCCACTGTTAATAGGTTTGCGCCAAATTAGCCCTGGCGCTGCTTATGCTTCGGGTTTTCACAGATTACCATGACTTTACCCTTGCGTTTAATAATTTTGCATTTTTCACAAATTTTCTTGACAGAAGGTCTTACTTTCATTTGTGCGCCCTCCCTTAGCGAGTGTTTGTTTTACTTTGAACGCCACGTAATACGGCCGCGCGTCAGATCGTAAGGCGACAGTTCGATTGTGACCTTATCCCCCGGCAGGATGCGGATGAAATTCATCCTGAGCTTGCCGGAAATGTGCGCGAGTATCGTATGGTGGTTTGGAAGCTCTACCATAAACATTGCGTTAGGCAGCGCCTCGGTAACGATTCCTTCAGTTTCAATTACGTCCTGTTTCGACATTACTTACCCTCCTCTTGTGGAAAACGGCCCCCGGCGTTGAACTCCCTGAGGGCACCTCGTATTTCACGGTTGGTCTGCATTGAACCTTCGGCCAATATGGTTTTGGTCGGACAAAGATGTTTCAGCTTTTTCCTTTTCGGGTGGTCAAGGCTGCGGCGCCTTCCGTCGCAGATCAGTGCGAATCCGGCGTCTGCCTCAAGCACCGTGAAAAAGCCGTCCCTGTCGCGTCCCGCGGCCGACCGGACAACCAGTCCTCTGACAAAGTCCATTGGCTACCCCCTTAATCCGGCTGTGTTAAAATGACCGGGCCGTCCGGAGTAATGGCAATGGAATGTTCGAAATGCGCGGAAAGCTTGCCGTCCGCGGTTACGGTCGTCCAACCGTCCGCAAGGGTTTTGACTTCCTTTACACCCTGGTTAATCATCGGTTCAATTGCAATGGTCATGCCTGGCAACAGTCGCACGCCCCTGCCGGGTGTGCCGTAATTGGGAACACTGGGGTCTTCGTGCATCTTCGCACCTACTCCGTGGCCGACAAAATCCCGTACCACCGAGTAACCGCGAGCTTCGGCATACCGCTGGACCGCGCTGCCGACGTCGCCGATCCGATGACCGGCTGTTGCGGCTTTAATGCCTTCAAACAGGCTTTCGCGTGTTGCATCCATAAGGGCCTGCGCTTCATGGCTTACGTCGCCGCATGGGAAAGTCCACGCGTTGTCTCCGACAAAGCCCTCGAAAGTCGCGCCTATGTCAATGCTGACAATGTCGCCCTGCCTGATAATCGTGCCCTTATGGGGTATGCCATGGATCACCACGTCGTTTACGGAAATACATGCGCTTGCCGGGAAGCCGCCGTACCCGAGGAACGTGGGCTTTGCGCCCTGTTCCTCAATGTATCGGCGGGCGGCACGGTCGATTTCCCAGGTGGAAACACCGGGTTCGACCATTTCGCCGGCCAGCTTTAACGCTCTTGAAGATACCCTGCCCGCATCCCTCATAAAGCTGAGTTCGCGGCTGGTTTTAAGCACTATCATGATTACGCCTCTAATGCGGCAAGAATCAGTTTCGTGGTGTGCTCGACATCCTCTTGCCCTTCTACTGTGCAAAGCTTGCCCTGTTTCAGATAATAATCCTTCAGGGGCTCGGTTTGCTCGTGATATACATTTAAGCGCTCTTTGACCGTATCCGGGTGGTCGTCCTTGCGCTGAACTAGGGTGCCGCCGCATTTGCTGCAAACGCCCTCCACCTCCGGCTTTTTGTAAAGCAGGTGGTAGCTGGCCCCGCAGTTTTCGCAGACACGGCGTCCGGACATACGCTGCACGATCGTCTCGTCGGGGACCTCAAGATTGAGGGCCCTGTCGATGCGAACGCCCATTTTGTCCAGAGCCTCGGCCTGGGGAATCGTGCGCGGGAATCCGTCCAGAACGAATCCGTTTTTGCAGTCGTCATCGGCCAGACGCTCTTTGATAATGCCGATGACAACCTCGTCGGGAACAAGCTTGCCCGCGTCCACAAAGGACTTGGCGCGAACTCCCATCTCAGTGCCGCTCTTCAGCGCTTCACGGATAATATTACCCGTGGATATTGCAGGAATGTGATAACGCGAGCAGATGACTTCTGCCTGCGTGCCTTTACCGGCGCCAGGGGCGCCGAGAAGGATCAGATTCATATTCTCTCACTCCTTATCAATCAAGGAAGCCTTTGTAATGGCGCATCATCATCTGCGACTCCATCTGCTTCACGGTTTCCAGCGCGACACCAACCAGAATCAGGATGGAGGTTCCGCCGATCGACATGTTGCGCATGCCGGTAGCGGCGCCGAAGCCGATGGGCAGCAGAGCGATCACCGCAAGGAACAGCGCCCCGATTAAAGTGATCTTTGAAAGAATCTTCGCGATAAAGTCAGAAGTGGGTTTGCCCGGACGAATGCCGGGAATCGTGCCATTGTTCTGACGAAGATTATTGGCCATCTCTATCGGATTATACTGAATTGTCACGTAGAAATAAGCAAACATGATAATCAGCAGGAAATACATCAGCGAATAGATCCATCCGGTAGAGGAGAAAGCTTCAAAAAAGCCCTTCCAGAATCCGGTTGTCACCTTGTTGCCAAGGAACAGCTGGATCGTACTTGGAATCGAGAGAATGGAACTTGCGAAAATAATCGGCATAACGCCGGACATGGCAACCTTAATCGGAATGTGGCTGCTCTGGCCGCCGTACATCTTCCTTCCGACCATACGCTTGGCGTACTGTACGGGGATACGGCGCTCCGCGTCATTCATAAACACAATGACCCAGATGACCACAAGGAAGAGCAGCACAAACAGCGGAACGTAGAAATAGTACTTGCCGTAGGTGGCCGCGTCCTGATTGGCGGCCTGCAGATACTGTCCCAGCAGGCTGATTGTGTGCGGCATTCTCGCCACGATACCGGAAAACAGCAAAATGGAAATACCGTTTCCAATGCCCTTTTGGTTGATCTGTTCGCCCAGCCACATCATCAGCGCGGTACCCGCGGTAAACGCCAGGATGATGACAAAAGCGGCAAACACCTGCTCCCAGCCCTTGGTGTATTTCGCGATCGGAACACCCTGATAGGAGCTGTTGCGCAGATAGAAGAAATAAGCGGTGCCCTGAATCAAGCCAAGACCGACGGTGACGTAGCGGGTCATGGTGCCGATCTTCTTGCGGCCCTCTTCGCCTTCCTTTGCCATTCTTTCCAGCGCCGGAATCGCAACTGTCAGAAGCTGCATAATGATGGAGCTGTTGATGTAGGGCGTAACGCTCATTGCAAACAGAGTACCGTTTGCAAAAGCGCCGCCGGAGAGCATATCAAGGTAGCTCAGCGCCGAACCGGTCTTGTCGACTGTGGTCATCAGTCCCTTCAATGCGGTGACATTGAGGAACGGGACCGGAATGACGGCGCCGAAACGGAAAACCATGATGATAAACAGTGTAAACAGGATCTTTTTACGAAGCTCCGGGATGGACCAGGCATTCTTTATTGTTTGAAACAACTTAGATCACCTCTGCCTTCCCACCCGCGGTTTCTATCTTTTGCTTCGCAGCCTCGGAATAAGCAGTAACTTTTACCGTTAATTTTTTTGTCAGATTGCCGTTGGCAAGGATTTTCACCCCGTCACAGCAGGTCTTTACAATCCCCGCGTCGATCAGCGCCTGGGTGTCCACCACAGAGCCGTCTTCGAACCTGTCGAGTGTGCCTACGTTGACAGAGACGATGGTCTTAGCAAAAATATTGTTAAACCCTCTTTTCGGAATCCGTCTCTGCAAAGGCATCTGACCGCCTTCAAATCCGGGACGCATGCCTCTGCCCGCTCTGGCCTTTTGACCCTTGTGGCCCTTGCCGGCAGTTTTCCCCTGACCTGAACCGTGTCCTCTGCCGATACGCTTCGGCTCTTTGACGGAACCGGGTACAGCAGTTAGTTCATGCAACTTCATTTACTCGCACCTCCTTGCTTACGCTTTACTTACCTCGATGAGGTGGATTATCTTGGCCACCTTGCCTTTGGTCTGTTCATTTTCAGGCTGAACGGAAGTGTCGCCGATTTTAAAGAGACCAAGAGCCTGGGCGGTTGCAATCTGGTCCTTTTTGCTGCCGATCAGACTTTTGATCAGCTTTACTTTCAGCTGTGCCATCTTGCTACCCCCTTATTAAAGAATATCTTTTACCGACTTGCCGCGTGTTGCAGCGACTTCACCGGCAGTACGCAGCTTGGACATGCCGTCCAAGGTTGCTCTGACTACATTACACGGATTGTTGGAACGCAGGGCCTTTGTTCTGATGTCCCTGATTCCGACCGCTTCTACGACCGCACGGACCGGGCCGCCGGCAATGACACCGGTACCGGGGGCGGCAGGTTTCATCAGAACTCTGCCGGCGCCGTACATGCCGATGATTTCGTGCGGGATGGTGGAGCCGCGCATGGCAACCTTGATCAGGTTCTTTTTCGCGTCTTCAATCCCCTTGCGGATCGCGTCGGGAACTTCGCCCGATTTTCCGATGCCGAAACCGACTGTGCCGTTTCCGTCGCCGACAACCACAAGGGCTGCAAACTTGAAGATACGGCCGCCTTTTACGGTCTTGGATACACGATTAATAGCAACTACATGTTCTTTGAGTTCCATAGACGTTGCGTCAATTCTAGCCAAAAGTATTCCTCCTTCTTAGAACTTGAGGCCGCCCTCACGGGCGCCTTCGGCCAGCTCTTTGACGCGGCCGTGGAAAATATAGCCGCCGCGGTCAAATACGACCTCGGTGATGCCCTTTTCGGCGGCACGTTTGGCAATAAGCTCGCCAACCTTGCGTGCGGCGTCCTTGTTTCCGCCATTACCATTGAAATCCTTGTCCAGTGTGGAAGCTGCTGCAAGAGTAACTCCCTTTACGTCGTCGATAATCTGGGCGTAGATATTGGTGGTAGAGCGAAATACATTCAGGCGTGGGCACTCTGCTGTGCCGGAAATTTTACCGCGCACCCTGCGGTGACGGTTAAGCCTGGCTCTGTTTGTGTCAGTCTTATTCACCATTTGTCATTCACTCCTTACTTACTTCTTAGCGCCCTTACCGGCCTTGCCTTCCTTATGGCGGACAAATTCACCGGTATAACGGATACCCTTGCCCTTGTACGGCTCGGGCGGACGTTTCTCGCGCACTTCCGCGGCAAACTGACCGACCTGCTGCTTATCCGGGCCCGAGATCACGATTTTGTTTGCGGCCGGGCACTCGATGGAAATGCCGTCGATCTCAGGGACGATCACCTGATGAGAATAACCGAGATTCATCACAAGGTTCTTGCCCTGCTTCTGCACACGGTAGCCGACGCCCAAAACGTCAAGCTCCTTTTTGAATCCGTCCGTTACGCCGACGACCATATTGTGGATCAGCGTGCGGGTCAGACCGTGCAGCGACCTGTTTTCTTTTTCGTCGTTGGGACGGGTGACGAGCACCTCGGCGCCCTCCACAGAAACGTTCATATTGTGATGAACTTTCTGGGTCAGCGTACCCTTCGGTCCCTTGACGGTGACAACGTTGCCGTCAACCTTTACGGTGACGCCAGCGGGAATATTTATGGGTTTTCTTCCAATTCGCGACATTACTGCACCCCCTTGTTACCAGATAAATGCGAGAACCTCTCCGCCGACATTCTCTTTGCGGGCCTGACGGTCGGTCATGACGCCCTTCGAAGTAGAAATGACAGCGATGCCCAGGCCCTTCATGACCTTCGGCAGATCCTCTGCGTTGGAATAGATACGGAGGCCTGGCTTACTGACTCTGCGCAGGCCGTTGATGGCGGGAGCCTTGTTCTCGCCGTATTTGAGATTCACCTTGATAATGCCCTGTTTGCCGTCCTCTGTTACCGTATAATTCTTTACATAGCCCTCGTCAACAAGAATTTGCACAATGGCCTTTTTCATGTTGGAAGCGGGAATGTCAACCGAATCGTGCTTTGCAGAAACTGCATTGCGAATACGGGTGAGCAAATCAGCAATTGTATCTGTAATTTGCATACCGTTACCTCCTTTGCTAAGCTTTACCAGCTGGCCTTTTTCACGCCCGGGATCTCACCCTTGTGAGCAAGTTCCCGAAAGCATATACGGCAAATTCCGAACTTGCGAAGGTAGGCATGCGGCCTGCCACAGATCTTGCATCTGTTGTATTCGCGAGACGAGAATTTCGCAACTCTCTGCTGCTTGATTTTCATAGAAGTCTTGGCCACAATATTCCCTCCTTATTTCGCAAACGGGGCGCCCATGAGTGTTAAGAGCTCTCTGGATTCCTCGTCGGTGTTTGCGGTCGTTACGAAACAAATATCCATTCCGCGGACCTTATCGATTTTGTCGTAATCGATTTCAGGGAAGATCAGCTGCTCTTTGACGCCCATATTGTAGTTGCCGCGGCCGTCGAACGAGTTTGCGCTGATTCCTCTGAAGTCTCTTACGCGCGGGAGAGCAACATTGAAGAGCCTGTCTAAGAACTCATACATTCTGTCTCCTCTGAGCGTTACCTTTACGCCGATGTTCATGCCCTCGCGGAGCTTGAAGTTCGCAACCGACTTTTTCGCTTTGCAGATCACCGGCCTCTGGCCGGTAATGGCTGCGAGATCGGCTGTAATGGCGTCGATTACCTTTGCGTTTTCCTTTGCTTCGCCGGCGCCTACATTGATGACGATCTTCTCAAGCTTCGGAATCTGCATGACGCTTTTGTAAGAAAACTTTTTCATCAGTGCGGGTGCGACATCCTTTTGGTAAAATTCCTTCAGTCTTGCCATGTCGTTTTATCCTCCCTTACAGCGCTTCGCCGCATTTTTTGCAAACGCGTTCCTTAGTGCCGTCCTCATAAAGCTTATGCGAGACACGTGTGGGTTTGCCGCAGCGGGGGCAAACGACCTGGACCTTGCAGGCGTACAGTGCGCCTTCGGCTTTTACAATACCGCTCTGTTCGCCCATTTTGCGGGCTTTCACATGTTTGGAAACCATGTTGCGGCCCTCAACGATGACCTTCCCCTCCTCGGGGCTTACGGCCAGAACCTTGCCCTTCTTGCCGCGTTCTTTGCCATTTAAAATGACGACGGTGTCACCCGTTTTAACATGAACCTTATTATTCATCAGTGAGCACCTCCCATCACAGCACTTCAGGGGCAAGACTTAAAATTTTCAGATAGTCTTTGTCGCGCAGTTCCCTGGCTACGGGCCCGAAAATACGCGTTCCCCTCGGATTTTTATCGTCTTTGATGAGGACAGCCGCATTTTCGTCAAAGCGGATGTATGTTCCATCATCACGGCGGACGCCGAAAGCAGTGCGAACAATGACTGCCTTAACGACTTCGCCTTTTTTAACAGTGCCGCCCGGAGCCGCTTTTTTAACGGAAGCGACAACCACGTCACCTATATTGGCATACCTTCTGCCGGTACCGCCGAGAACGCGGATGCACATAAGCTGCTTCGCGCCGGTGTTGTCGGCAACGTTGAGGTAAGTCTGCTGTTGAATCACAGTGCGTTCCTCCTTTGCTTAAAGCCAATTACTTGGCTTTCTCTATAATCTCGACGAGACGCCATCTTTTCTCTTTGCTGAGGGGACGGGTCTCCATCACACGCACGCGGTCACCGATTGTGCATTCATTGTTTTCATCATGTGCTTTCAGCTTCACGGTACGCTTGATAATCTTGTTGTAAAGCGGATGCTTTACCCTGTTTTCTATTGCAACCACGATGGTCTTATCCATCTTGTTGCTGACGACCTTGCCAATCTCTGCTTTTCTAATATTCCGATCGCTCACAGATTAATCCTCCCTTCCGTTACGCATTGGCGCTGTCCTTGATTTCGATCTCGCGCAAAATTGTTTTGACACGGGCGATATCCTTTTTGACAGCGGAGATACGCATCGGGTTATCGAGCTGATTAATGGCAAGTTGGAAACGCAGGTTGAAAAGCTCGGCCTTGAGGTCCTTAAGCTTACTTTCCAGTTCTGCCGTCGTTAATTCTCTGACTTCTGAGGCCTTCATTACTGCTCACCACCCGTTTCTTCCTTCTTAACAAACTTGCACTTAATCGGCAGTTTGTTGGATGCCAGACGTAAAGCTTCTTTTGCAGTTTCTTCCGAAACTCCGCCGATTTCAAACATAACTCTGCCCGGTTTTACAACTGCGACCCAGTACTCAGGGGAACCTTTACCGGAACCCATTCGGGTTTCAGCCGGTTTCTGAGTGATCGGCTTGTCTGGGAAAATCTTGATCCACACCTGGCCAAATCTTTTGCAGTAACGCGTCATGGCGACACGGGCCGCTTCGATCTGGTTGGAGGTGATCCACGCCGGCTCTAAGGCCTGAAGGCCGAAATCGCCGTAAGTTACCTGATTCCCGCGGTAGCACTTTCCGGTCATACGGCCGCGATGTACCTTGCGGTATTTTACACGCTTAGGCAACAGCATTATTTACTGCCTCCTTCCTTACGAGGCTTGCGGTTGTCCACAAGGACTTCGCCTCTGTAAATCCAGACCTTTACGCCAATGCGGCCGTAGGTTGTGGCGGCCTCGGCAAAACCGTAGTCGATGTCGGCACGGATGGTCTGAAGGGGAATGGTACCGTCGTGATACTGTTCGCGTCTTGCGATTTCAGCACCGCCCAGACGGCCGGACACCTGGGTTTTGATACCCTTGGCGCCGAGCTTCATGGCGCGGCCGATGCACTGCTTCATCGCGCGGCGGAAAGAAATTCTCTTTTCGAGCTGCTGCGCAATGTTCTCAGCGACGAGCTGCGCGTTCAGGTCGGGGGACTTTACCTCTACAATATTGATCGTAACGGGTTTCTTGAGGATGCTCTCGCACTGCAGGCGGAGCTTCTCAATTTCCGCGCCGCCCCTGCCGATTACCATGCCCGGCTTGGCGCAGTGAATGTGAACGCGAACCTTGGAGGCGTCACGCTCAATTTCGATTTTCGGAATCCCGGCCGGATAAAGCTGCTTTTTCAGCACCTTACGCAGATTGTGGTCTTCGACGAGGGTATCGCCGAAAACGCTGTCCTTCGCGAACCAGCGGGAATCCCAGTCTTTAATAATGCCCACGCGAAACCCGTGGGGATTGATTTTCTGGCCCATAGTTTACCTCCTCTTCCGCCTTATTCTTTTTCCTTGAGCACGAGGGTAACGTGCGAAGATCTTTTTTCAATTCTGAACGCGCGACCCTGCGCTCTGGGGCGAATGCGCTTGAGGATCGGGCCCGGACATACGAAGCATTCCGCAACGTAAAGTCTGGAAACATCCATATTGTGGTTATTCTCAGCATTAGCCATGGCCGACTTCAATAATTTCTGAAGATATTCCGTAGCGGCCTTTGGTGTATTCTTGAGGATAGCCATTGCAACGTCAGCCGGCTTGTTGCGAATGAGATCAAGCACGATCTGAACCTTGCGGGGTGAAATACGGGCATACTTTAAATAGGCCCTTGCTTCCATGCTATACACTCCTTTCGGCCGTTATCTTGTCGGCGATGATGTTTTGGAACCGGAATGTCCCTTGAAGGTTCTGGTTGGGGCAAACTCGCCGAGCTTGTGGCCGACCATATCTTCCGTTACATAGACCGGAACATGCTTGCGGCCATCGTGGACCGCGATTGTATGACCAACGAAATCAGGGAAAATAATGGAAGCCCTGCTCCATGTTTTGATGATTTTCTTTTCGCCGGCCGCGTTCATTTCTTGAATCCTTTTAAGCAGCACAGGCTGAACATAAGGACCCTTTTTTATGCTTCTGCCCATAGATGATAAGCTCCTTTCTGTACGCCTTATTTGCCGTTTCTGCGCTTGACGATAAATTTATCGGAGCGGTTGTGGTGAGCGCGGGTCTTGTAGCCGAGAGCCGGTTTGCCCCACGGGGTAACAGGTCCCGGACGGCCCACGGGGGATTTGCCTTCGCCGCCGCCGTGCGGATGGTCGTTCGGGTTCATAACGGAACCGCGGACCGCCGGTCTCCAGCCCATGTGGCGTTTGCGTCCGGCCTTGCCGAGCTTCACGTTCTCATGGTCGATGTTGCTGACCTGGCCGACGGTGGCCATGCAGGTAACCGGCACGTTGCGAAGTTCGCCGGAAGGCAGTCTCAGAAGAGCCATTCCGTTTTCCTTCGCCATCAGCTGAGCCATGTTGCCGGCGGCGCGCGCCAGCTGGGCGCCCTTGCCCGGGTAAAGCTCAACGTTGTGGATAAAGGTGCCGATCGGGATATTTTCAAGCGGAAGCGCGTTGCCGGGCTTGATATCCGCCGCGGCGCCGGATACAACAACGTCGCCGACCTTTAAGCCGTTCGGGGCGATGATGTATCTTTTTTCGCCGTCCTCATACTGCACGAGGGCAATAAAGGCGGAACGGTTCGGGTCGTACTCAATGGTGAGAACGCTGCCCGGCGCGTCGAACTTCTGACGCTTAAAGTCGATGATACGATACTTTTTACGGTTTCCGCCACCGCGGTGACGGACTGTAATTCTACCGTAGCTGTTGCGTCCGGATTTGTTGCTGATGGAAGTCAGCAGGCTTTTTTCCGGAGCGATCTTGCTCAGACCGGAATAGTCCGTAACGGACATATTGCGTCTGGAAGCAGTGGTAGGTTTAAAGTTAATAATAGGCATTCGGTTTCACACTCCTCATGATGGCTTTGCGGGGAATGCCCTTTCCCCATCCTTGCCTCTGCGTTTTTCGGGCAGAGTTTACATCATGCCTTCAAAAAATTCGATGGTTTTGCTGTCGGCGGTAAGGGTGACGTAGGCCTTCTTCCAGGAGGGAGTGTAGCCTTCGTTTCTTCCCTGGCGGCGGAACTGGCCCCTTACGTGCAGGGTGTTTACCTTGCTGACCTTCACGCCGAAGAGGGTTTCAACCGCTCTTGCAATATCGATTTTTGTGGCATCCTTGGCAACTTCAAAGGCATATTTTTTCATGCCGATGCCGGCCATGCTTTTTTCGGTGATAATGGGGCGGATAATAATGTCCTGTGCTGCCATTATGCGTACACCTCCTCGATCTGGGCTACGGCATCCTTCAGCACGATAAATTTGTCGGCGTTCAGGATGTCATAGACATTCAGGGTGTTGGCCATTGCCGTTTTCACGCCCGGGATATTCTTAGCCGAAGCGATCACCTTTTCGTTCACTTCCGGAAGAACGATGAGCGCCTTTTTGCCGGAGCCGATCGCCTTGAGCATTGCCGCGATGGTCTTTGTCTTATACTCGTCCAGTGAAATCCCGTCAAGCACGACCAGCTCGTTGTCGATCACCTTGCTTGAAAGAGCCGACTTCATGGCGAGACGTCTTACCTTTTTGTTTAAGGAATAGCTGTAGTCGCGCGGCTTCGGAGCAAACGCGATACCGCCGTGAGTCCACTGCGGTGAACGTGTGGAGCCCTGTCTTGCGTGACCGGTGCCCTTCTGTCTCCACGGCTTTCTGCCGCCGCCCGAAACTTCGGCGCGGGTCAGCGCCGACTGTGTGCCCTGGCGCCGGTTCGCAAGGTGGTTGACCACCATGTCGTGCAGAACCTTCGCGTTGGGTTCAATTCCGAATATGGCTTCGGAAAGGTCGATCTTCTCTACCTCTTTGCCGGCCATATCAAGTACTGCTACTGTAGGCATTCCAAATTCCTCCTTCCCTTACGCCTTAACGCTGTCATGGATTACTACGATTCCGCCGTTCGGTCCGGGAACTGCGCCCTTGATAGCAATCAGATTGTTTTCCGCATCCACTTTGGCAACGGTCAGATTCTGAACCGTTACTTTCTCGGCGCCCAGGTGGCCGGCCATCTTAAGGCCGGGGTACACCCTCGACGGGTCCGAGCAGGAACCGTTGGAACCGCCATGGCGGGCAACAGGGCCGGAACCATGGGTTTCCTTGAGTCTCTGGAAATTCCAGCGCTTGATAACGCCGGCGTATCCCTTCCCTTTGCTCGTGCCGGTGACGTCTACCCTGTCGCCCGCCGCGAACGCGTCCGCCTTGACAAGATCGCCCACGTTGTAAGCTTCCGTGTTTTCCACGCGGAACTCCCTGAGGGTTTTCTTGGGAGCGATGTCCGCCTTTGCAAAGTGGCCCTTCAAGGGCTTCGTGACCTTGTTCGGCTTCAAATCGCCGTAGCCCATCTGGACTGCTGCGTAGCCGTCGTTTTCAACCGTCTTTTTCTGTGAGATCACACAGGGGCCGGCCTGAACAACCGTTACGGGGATGACATTTCCCTTTTCGTCGAAAATCTGCGTCATGCCGATTTTCTTGCCAATGATACCTTTTTGCATTATTTTACCTCCTATGCAGGTTATTGGTTGGCGTTTGCCAACTTGACCTCGGCCGCTGGTCGGTTAAAATCAGAGTTTGATCTCTATTTCAACACCGGCGGGGAGCTCCAGACCCATCAAAGCCTCTACGGTTTTGTTGGATGGTCTGAGAATGTCGATAAGTCTCTTGTGCGTTCTCATCTCGAATTGCTCGCGGCTGTCCTTGTACTTGTGAACAGCGCGCAGGATCGTGATGATCTGCTTTTCCGTCGGGAGCGGGACGGGTCCGGAAACCCTTGCGCCCGTGCGCTTCGCTGTCTGTACAATCTTTTCAGCCGACTGATCAACCAACTGATGATCGTAACCCTTAATTCTTATCCTGATTTTCTCCTTGACTGCCACTGTGAATCGCCTCCTTATTGTAGTTGGCGGGCGGCGTTTTTTAAATCCTAACACTGTGCCGGGTGTTCCCTCTTAACACATTGAAAAACCGGATTCACTTTTACAAGTTAAATCCGGGTATAGGCATAAAAAACGTCTGAGCATAATAAGAGCATAGACGCGGAAATCCGCATACGAATCCTCTTATCGCACGCTCAAAGTATCTGTCGCCCGGTTTAAAATCGGACATACTCCACGGAAAAACCGGCCTGTTTCAGCCGCAACCTCCCGCTTCATCGCATATCTGTCGCAGTCGTGCTTGATTATAATACCATAAAAGAGCTTGTTATGCAATACTTATTTTCTCTTTATTGCAAGAAATTTATACACGATATTTGGTGATGTTGCCAAAAAAATTTTCAGCAATCAGCAGAAGAGGAATTTTCTATCAAAAGCGCTCCCTATTTCTGCTTTCCGCGCCTGCGGAGCAGATAAAAAGCAGCGGCCGCAAGGATTACACCCGCAGCCAGTAAAATCCAAAGCCCGGCGTTAAAGGAGTGGGAAACCCAAATGGAAGTCGGGCCGTCCGCGCCGCCGATGACGCCGGCCGACACGCCGTCCTCTCCGCCTTTAAGCAAATTGATTCCGGTGTAAAGCAATGCCCCCACACAGATGCCGAACAGCGCCGCAAGAACCCGTTTCATCAAAACGCCCCTCCGTTTCCATTTTCGTTCATGCCAACCATTATAGATGCATTTTCCGAAAAAAGCAAACAGAGGGGCCAAGATTCAATTTTAGGCGAAACGGACAAGGTCCTTCCTTTTCAAACGAGGCAACGAGGCTTAGATAAAGTTCTTCCAGATCTCGTTACTGGTAGCGTAGGGCTTCACCTGCGCATAGGTCAGGCTGAGCTTGACCAGGCGCTTTTCCGGTTTTGTAATCTGGAAAGCAAAGCCGACGTCGTATTTCGTGAAATAAATCGCGCCGGAATCCAGGGCGGACTTGATTACGCCGGCCGTCACGGACGGGGCAATATCGGAGCTCAGCTGCTGCTTCGCGGCGGTTTCCAGCAGCTTGCAAAGCGCGTCGTTTTTCGTGATCAGGTCTTTCATTTCCAGCGCGGCGCCGGTTTTCAGGTTAATGTTCATTGCCCGGAGCGTATGGACGTTCTCTCCTTTGGAGGAAAGCTTCACGTATTCGTTGAAGCCAAGGCTGAGGAAGCCGGTCCCTTCATAGGTGACGTCGCTGTTTACCTTGACCGTGGTTTTGTCTTTTTTCGCGCCCGTCCCCAAAGAATTGATCGTCTTCAGCGCGGAGGTTTTGATTGCCGTATTCACCTTATCCGCGTTGCTGATTTTTCCGGAAAGCACCGGGTAGGTTGCGGAATAGGACATGTTGCCGTTCTTGTAGCTGTATTTTTCATCCTTCACCGTATAGGTCCCGTTGTTCAATCCGGAAACCGCCTTGTTATTTTCTACCCTCGGAGCCTGACTCGGTACGGTCGGCTTGCTGGAAGCTGCCGAAGAGGCCGAACCCGCGGAAGTCACGCCGCTTTGTCCCGCGTCTGAAGCGGTCTGGCTGGAAGCGCCGGACACATCGTTCTGGGTTGGAGCAGCCTGCCCTTTACAGGCTGACATGGAAAGTACCATGACAAGTGCGCAGATCAGAGCCCATAATTTTTTCATGGATGATTCACTCCTTTTAAGTATTTCTGTTTCTTCTTAATATCGGCAAACCGATGCGTGTCTCCGTATGCCGCAACGTATCCGGCAAAGCCCGGATACATACGAAATTTTCTAAAACATCTGCCAACGTTTCCTAATGCTACCATATCCGGCCGAAAAAATCAAATGACAAACCCGTTATGAAAATGACAATAATCCGCTTGTTTGTTACCTTTTGGAGAATATATTATACAGTATTTTCCACTTGAAACAAATTCATTCAGTGAAATGAAATAAATATATGAAAATAAGGAAGCGGAAGGCAAATGTCTTCCGCTTCGCAGTGGATATACAGGAATCCGGCGGGTTTCAGGATACCTCGTTCCAGTAAATATACCGGATGAGGCTGTTCTGATATTTTTCGAGATCCGGAACCAGCACCGCCGTATTCGATTGCTGTATGGTAACCTGCTGCGCTGTATACAGATCCTCCGAAGGCCGGAAACAGCCGACCGGAAAGCTCCGGCATGCGTAAGCGTCCGTCCCCAGCTTCAGCGCGGTTTCCGTATTCAGGCTGGTTTTGACAAAGGGCAGCAGTTTTTCCGTAAGCGAGGCCAGAGAGTGCGCATCCACTGATTCCAGCCTGCCAATGATCCCCGCCGCCGCCGCCTGCATCCGCTGCAGCCTCGACTCCTCTCCGCCGATCTGGCGGATACGGGAATAGTACAGCGCCTGCCTGCCGGAAAGGGTCCGGTCCCCCGCGCTGATATCCCGTGCGGCGGGCTCGCCGGAATACCGGTTGACAAGGTCGGCCTCCTGTGCGGTCACGGTCACGGGAATCCCGCCCAGAGAATCGACGGCCTTGACAAAGCCGTTGTAGTCGATCACCGCGTAATCATCCACATCGATCTTGAAATTCCGCTCGACCGTCTTTACGCTCAGTTCGGCGCCGCCAAGCTGATAAGCGGCATTCAGTTTGTTTTTCCCGTTCCCCGGGATTTCCACGTACAGGTCGCGCGGGAAAGGCGTCAGAATCCACCGCTCGCTGCCTTTCCGGCGGTCGATGGAGAGAAGCATGATGCAGTCGCTGCGCCCGGCGCCGGTGCCGCCCGCGTCATCCACGCCCAGCACCAAAAGGTTGCGCACCTCGTCCTGATGATAAAGGCCGTTCACCAAAACCGGCTGCGCGTAGGAGGAGGAAAGGGATGCATTCGGCGCGGACTCCCCGTTCCGGACGGTGCCGACGGGTTTTAACAGCTTCGGCACAAACGTGATCCCCAATATCAAAACGGCCAGACAGGCTGCGCAGGCGGCAAGCGCCGGAAATCCGGACCGTTGTCTGTTCTGCGACGGCTTTCCGCCCATCACTTTATTCTTTAACTCTTCCCTTGCATGAATCCGGTTGACCGCATCGATAAAATCCTCTGTTTTCATGATATCAGCTCCTCTCTCATCTGCAGCTTCAGTTTCTCCCGGCCCCGGTAAAGCGCCACCTTGACGGCATTTTCCTTCATCCCCAGAATGCCGGACATTTCCCTGATCTTATAGCCCTCAATATAATGAAGATACAAAACCGTTTTGTAGTTCGGCGGCAGCTCCATCAGCTGTTCCAGCACCTCGGTCTGTTCCGTGGTTTCGGCGTACTCGCCGATTTCCTCCAGCGATACGGTCTTCCTGAAAAAGAAGCGCCTTCTTTTGTCCCGGCTGCCGTTTGTGGCCACCCGGATCAGCCACGCCTTCTCATGCTCCTCGCTGTGAAATTCAGGGCGCTTCTGCAAGTACTTCGCAAAGGTGTCCTGTACGACGTCCTCCGCGTCTTCCCGGTTGCAGAGAATGACCATGCAGAGCTTGAACAGCATATTCCCGTATAAATCATATTTCTCAGACAGATCGTCCGGGCGCGTTGCCTGTTTCCCCATGGATTCATCTCCTTTCACGAACAACACGTTTATCGGGTCCAAAAGGTTACAGCATAAAAAATAATCATCATCACGGAGCCTATCAAAAACAGCCGCGGAACGTTCCGCGGCTGTGAGAGTGTCGAAAACCTGTCAGGCTGTTATTCCGTTATCAGTATGCCTTGCCCCAGTAGACCATCGATTTCGCGGGCCTGCCGCAGCAGACGCAGGTGTCGGACAGATGCTCCTGCTCGAACGGCATGCAGCGGGAAGAAACGCCCGCGGCTTCCTTGAGCTTTTCCTCGCAGGCCGGGTCGCCGCACCACATGGCTTTGATAAAGCCCGGCTGATTGTCGGCAATGTCTCTGAGCTCCTTTAGATTCCGGGCGGTATACGTCATGCTCTCGCGGCGGGCAAGCGCGTTTTCGTAAATTCCTTTGCGCACTTCCTCCAGCTGTTCCGCAATCGCGGCCTCCAGATTGTCCAGCGGCACGAAAATCTTCTCGCGGTCGCTGCGGCGGACCAGCACGCACTGATTCTTTTCAATATCTTTGGGCCCGATCTCCAGACGGAGCGGAACACCCTTCATTTCATACTGCGCGAACTTCCAGCCGGGGGTATTGTCCGAATCGTCCACGCGCACGCGGAAGCTCTTCTTGAGCCGCTCACGCAGCTCGTGTGCCTTTTCCAGCACGCCGGGCTTATGCTGTGCGACGGGCAGGATAATCACCTGGATGGGCGCGACGGCGGGCGGGAGCACAAGTCCGTTGTTGTCGCCGTGCGTCATGATGATGCCGCCGATGATGCGGGTGCTCATCCCCCAGGAGGTCTGGAACGGATGGCAGATGGAATTGTCCCTGCCCTGGAAGGTAATGTTGAACGCTTTTGCAAAGCCGTCCCCGAAATAATGGCTGGTGCCGGACTGAAGCGCCTTGCCGTCGTGCATCATCGCCTCGATGGTATAGGTGGCCACGGCGCCGGCGAATTTCTCCTTGTCGGTCTTGCGGCCCTTGATCACCGGAATGGCAAGATCGTTTTCACAGAAGTCGGCGTAAACCCGGAGCATCTGCTCCGTCTCCGCCTCGGCCTCCTGTGCGGTCTCGTGCATGGTGTGGCCCTCCTGCCAGTGAAACTCCACGGAACGCAGGAACGGACGCGTGGTTTTTTCCCAGCGCACGACGGAGCACCACTGGTTGTAAAGCTTCGGCAGGTCGCGCCAGGAATGGATCACCCTGGCGTAATGGTCGCAGAACAGGGTTTCGGAGGTCGGGCGCACGCACATTCTCTCCTGCAGCTTTTCGCTGCCGCCCATCGTGACCCAGGCGACCTCGGGGGCAAAGCCCTCCACATGCTCCTTTTCCTTATTCAGCAGGCTCTCCGGAATAAACATCGGCATGGAAACATTCTCATGGCCGAGCTCCTTGAACCTTGTGTCGAGAATATGCTGAATATTTTCCCAGATGGCCCAGCCGTACGGCTGAATGACCATGCATCCGCGCACGCTGGTGTAGTCCATCAGCTCCGCTTTTTTGACGATATCGGTATACCATCTGGCGAAATCCTCCTCCATGGGAGTGATCGCGTCTACCATCTTCTTCTGTTCCGCCATTGAAATCTCCTCAATTCTGTTAGATTATACGGGATAAAGCAAACCCCCCGGCTCTTTGCAACGCCAAGGGGTTCATCGATCGTCTTACTTTGAATCTTTATTCGTACCGCTGGTTTTACTGAGGATGACAATCACGGCATAAATCAAAATCATTACGATGAAAATACCGAGCATGCCCTTCCCCATCAGTTCAAACGATTTTCCGATGTCGGCGCCGCTTACGTCGCCCATAAGACTCTTAAATAAAACCGCCATTGCGTTTAACTGCATCATGTTATATCATCCCCCAAATTCTTGCAAGATTCAGGATAATGCCTCCCGCAACAACCGACCCGACCTGGCCGGCCACGTTCGCGCCGACCGCGTGCATCAGGATGTGGTTCTGGTTGTCCTCTTTCAGAGCCATCTTCTGGATGACCCTGGCGGACATCGGAAACGCGGAAATCCCCGCGCCGCCGACCATCGGATTGATCTTTTTATCCTTCGGCAGGAACAGGTTCACGATTTTTGCAAAGACCACGCCGCCGATGGTGTCGAACACAAAAGCGAAAAGGCCCAGCGCCATAATGATCAGGGTGCCGAGGGTAAGGAACTGCTCCGCCCGCATCTGATAGGCGATGGTGATTCCCAGGAAAATGGTTATCAGGTTCGCAAGCGGTCCCTGCGCGGTCTGGGAAAGCGCTTCCAGCTTACCGCATTCCCGGATGAGGTTGCCGAACATCAGAAAGCCGACCAGCGCGACGGAATCCGGCGCAACCAGCCCCGCGATCAGCGTAACGATGATCGGGAACAGGATTTTCGTGGTTTTGGAAACCGCCTTCGGATTATAGGGCATACGGATCATCCGCTCATGCTTCGTCGTCACAAGGCGGATCGCCGCGGGCTGGATAATCGGCACCAGCGCCATATAGGAGTAAGCCGCCACCGCAATCGCGCCGATATAATTGCTGTGGAGTACCTGTGAAACCAGAATGGAGGTTGGGCCGTCCGCCGCGCCGATCACTCCGGCGGCCATCGCGTCCTTCAGCGGGAAACCGAGCAGAACCGCCAGCACGACGGTAAGGAAGATACCGAACTGGGCCGCGCCGCCGAACAGCAGCATGCGCGGGTTGGAAAGCAGCGGGCCGAAATCAATCATCGCGCCGATTCCCACGAACAATAAAAGAGGGAACGCTTCGGAAGCGACGATTCCCTTTTCAAACAGCCACTTCACAATGCCGGACTCCCCCACTACGCCGGGAAGCGGCAGATTGACAAGAATTGCCCCGAATCCCATCGGTAAGAGCAGTGCCGGTTCGAAATCCTTTTCAATGGCAAGCCAGATCAGCAGCGCGCCGATCGCCCACATGACCAGCAGCTTGGGGTTCTGGGCCATGTACTGAATGCCGTTCGTTAAAAAGCTGAATTCACTCAACGACTTTAACTCTCCTTCTGTTAAAAAATGCGAAACTTAAAATTATTATATCTGATACGCGGTGCTATTTCAAGTAAAAGCACAATAAAATCACATAAAAACAGAAGAAAATTAAAAAACCGCCATGCATCACGCACGGCGGTTTTGGGAAGACATGTCACTCAGACATTATCTTCAATGTACTTTACCAGTTCCCCAACGGTTTTGATGTTGTCAATCTCTTCATCGGGAACTTCGATTTCAAACTCGTCCTCGATGGACATCAACAGGTCGACTACATCCAAGGAATCGGCGCCCAGATCGTCAGCAATGCTTGTTTCTGGAGTGATAGAGTCCTCCTCAACGTCAAACTGTTCGCTGAGAATCGCCTTTACCTTCTCAAAAACCATGTCGTATCCTCCTTAAAAATCTTGATTACAAATTTTGAAACATCGGCACGCGGAAAACGTTATTGTTTATTGTGGACAAAAATATCCCTCGTGTGTTACAATTGCCACAGAAAAAACCACATAAATCGCTCCGGACACTGATCGTATAACCACATATTATTAGCAAACCATGACTTTGTCAATATTTTTTTAACCTTTTTTTCAGAAAGCAAGAGGAAAGAAAATGGTCGAGAATCATTTCGCCGTGATTGGGCATCCAATTGCGCACACCATGTCCCCGTTTATTCATGAAAGACTTTTCGCTCTGAGCGGAAGAACCGGCCGCTACGGCGTCCTGGACATCGCGCCGGAGGAACTGTCCGGCCGGATGGAGCTGCTCCGTACCCTGAGCGGCTTCAACATCACCATTCCCCATAAGCAGTCGATTATTCCGCTGCTGGACGGGCTGAATGAAAAATCGGAATTTTTCCATTCGGTCAACACCGTAAAAAATACGGACGGGCGTCTGACCGGGTTCACCACGGACGGCGCGGGCTTTTGCAAGGCGCTGAAAGCCGGCGGCGCAAGCCTGAGCGGACGCACGGTGGTGCTCGGCGCGGGCGGCGCGGGCAGGGTGCTGGCGTTTGAGGCGGCCCTTGCCGGCGGCAGCGTGACCGTGGCCGTGCGCCCGCACGGGCTGGCGGCGGCGGAAAAGCTCTGCGCGGATATCCGCGCAAAAGCGGCGGGCGCCCGGGCGGATTTCTGCCTGCTGGAAAACATCGGCGGAAAAATCGATTTGCTGGCCAACGCCACGCCGGTCGGCATGTTCCCCCGCACCGGGGAATGCCCGGTTCCGGAGGAAACCGTCCGGAAAGCCGCCTGTGTTTTCGACGCGGTATACAACCCAAACGAAACGCTCCTGATCAGGACCGCGCGCAAAAACGGCGTGCGGGCCGTCGGCGGGATGAGCATGCTGGTCTGGCAGGCGGCCGCCGCGCACGAGATCTGGTACGGGGCAAGCTTTGCCGACGGCGATATTCAGGCGCTCTGCGCCGACGCCGCGGCGGAAATGAAAAGGAAATTCGGCAATATCGTTTTATGCGGCTATATGGGCAGCGGAAAGACCTGCGTGGGGAACCGCCTTGCCCGGATCACGGGCCGTACCTTTGTGGATATGGACCGTTATATCGAGCGGAAGGAGGGCATGACGGTTGCGGAAATTTTCTCCTCGCGGGGCGAAGCCGCCTTCCGCGCGATGGAACGGGCGGCGGCAAGAGAGCTGTCTCTGAGAAGCGGCCTGATCATCGCCACGGGCGGCGGGGCGCTGATGGACCCCGAAAACACGGCCGCCCTGAAAGGAAACGGCGTGATCGTACTGCTAAACGCTTCGCTGGGAGCCATCCGCAAGCGCCTTTCCGGCGACTCCACGCGCCCGCTGCTCAGCGGGCCCGGCCGGGAGGAAGCCATGCGCCGCCTTTACAGCGAGCGGACGGACAGGTACCGCGCGGCGGCGGATTTCGTGGTGGACGCGGACGGCGGAGTGGAAACGGTTGCGGAAAAAATCAGGGAGGCAGTAAAAATCCCGCCCATTCCAAACGAATAGGCGGGCCCTGTCATTGTTCCTGAAGCGCCGCGTCGGAGTAGGTGCGGCAAGCGTCCTTCCCGCTGTTTTTCGCGGCGTACATGGCCGCGTCGGCCTTCGCGAACAGCTCGTTGTAGTCTTTTCCGTCCTCCGGGTAAAACGCGACCCCTATGCTGCCGGAAACCCGGAACTCCGCGTCGTCCTGGGGATGGGCGTTGCGGAAGATGGCCTGCAGCACATCGGCTTTCCGCCTGACGTCCTTGCGGGAAATATCCGTCAGGAACACAACAAACTCGTCCCCGCCGATCCTGCCGATAATGTCGTCCCCGCGGAATTTTTTCTTGATTTTGGAGGCGATGTCGACAATCACCTCGTCCCCCACCAGGTGGCCCAGATTGTCGTTTACATTCTTAAAATTATCGATATCGATGGTGAACAAAGCGTGGCGGCTCCCCGGGGAGCTTCGGCCGATCGCCTTGTCGATCAGCGCGTTGGTGGTCATCCGGTTGTAAAGGCCGGTCAGCTGGTCGTGCTCCGCCTTCTCCTTTAAGTTGATCGTTTCCCGTTTCTGCCTGTCGATGTCGGAAATAAAGGCGATCATCCGGAACGGTTCCTTCTGCTCGTCCCGGATCACCGTGCTGCGCACCCGGTACCACCGGTAATTGCCGTTGACGTCCTTGAACCGGTACTCGGGGCTTTTGGGATTCGTCCCCTTTAAAAAACCGTAGATGTCGTTGAGGATGCGCGATTTGTCGTCGTCAAAAATAATATCCGAATGGAACAGCTGGTCCAGAAGGCCGTCCGCGTTCATTTCCATGCCGAACTTTTCTTTGAACGGGGGCGAGCAGTAAAGCTCCTGCGTCCTGAAGTTATAGTCGCAGATCGGGTCGGCCGCCTGCTCCATGATGATGCGGTAGCGTTCCTCGCTGGCAGCAAGGTCCCGCCTGGCTTTTTTGATGATTTCAAGCTGTTCCCTTTCCCGCTTGATGGAATGCATTCTCTTGGTAATATCCTCCAACACGCCGCAAAAATACTCGGAACCATCCTCCGCCGTCATAAGGCGCAGACAGCAGATGGTCCAGATAGAGCCCCCGTCCTTCCGGACCAGCTTCAGTTCCAGCTCGGCAAGGCCGCGTCTTTTCAGGCTTTCGGCAAGTCTGCCCCAGTTGATCCGCTGGTCACTGCTCAGCAGCCGGTTCGGCGCCGGCCCGTTCAGCGCGGTGATTTCCCCTTCGCTGTACCCGAACATCCTGTAAAAGGAATCGCTTGCATAGGTAATCGTCAGGACACCATCGTTCTTACAGCAGAAAACACCGCCGCCGAGGTAATTGACTATGTTTTCTATACCGAGTGTACTCATTGCCGGTTGGGGCATCGGCGTCACTTCTTTCCGTAAAGACACTTGCTGATTCACAGGTTGATATATTTACTGATTATAGCAAATCAGTATGGAACAATCAAGAAATTTCGGATGGATTTTCACGTCCTTTTTTCTTTGCGCCCAAATCCCGCAATTTCACCTTGACATCGGCGGCATTCTGTATTATGATACAGGACAAGGTGAACACAAGGGAGTTATGGAATGAATTTGTCCGCATACACAACACGATTTACAGGTTTCGGTTATCCCCGCTATTTTATGGCGTGGGATTTTTGTGCGTGCAGCAAAGTCAACTGTAAGCTTTTGTGTAAAAGGATATAGCCGTATTTTATTGACTGATAACGGGCTGATATTTTTAACGGAGCTGACAGCGGCTCCGTTATTTTTTTACTCATTTTACCGGCCCGCACCAAAGGAGGAACAAAACATGATTATCGTATTAAAACCCGAATGTACCCCGCAGCAGCTTTCAGAATTCACGGATTCGCTCACCGGGGAATACAGCGTGAAGGTCAACACCTGGGTGGGGACGCAGAGCACCGTGCTCGGGCTGATCGGCGACACTTCGGCCATCGACATCGACTTCATTGCCGCGCAGGATTTTGTGGAAAGCGTAAAACGGGTGCAGGAGCCGTATAAAAAAGCGAACCGCAAGTTTCATCCGGACAACACGGTGATTACCCTGCCGACCGGCCAGACCATCGGCGACGGCGGGCTCGCGCTGATTGCCGGGCCGTGCTCGGTGGAGAGCGAGGAGCAGATCTGCGGCGTGGCCGAACGGGTCAAAAAGGCGGGCGCGCAGTTTTTGCGCGGCGGCGCCTTCAAGCCCAGGACCTCCCCCTACGCCTTCCAGGGGCTGCGGGCCGAGGGGCTGGAGCTTCTCAGGGAAGCGAAAAAGAAAACCGGCCTGCCGATCGTTACGGAGCTTATGAGCATCGGCCAGATCGACCTGTTCCTGAAGGAAAATGTGGACATCATCCAGGTCGGCGCGAGAAACATGCAGAATTTCGAGCTGCTGAAGGAGCTCGGAAAAATCAGAAGGCCCATCCTGCTCAAGCGCGGGCTTTCCAGCACGATCGAGGAGCTTCTGATGAGCGCCGAATACATTATGGCCGGCGGCAACGACAACGTGATCCTGTGCGAGCGCGGAATCCGGACCTACGAGACCTATACGCGCAACACCCTCGACATTTCCGCCATTCCGATCCTGAAAAAGCTTTCCCATCTGCCGGTGGTGGTCGACCCGAGCCACGCCTCGGGCATTGCCTGGCTGGTGGAGCCGCTGGCGCTCGCCGCGGTCGCGGCCGGGGCGGACGGACTGATCATCGAGGTTCACAACAACCCCGCCAAGGCCCTGTCCGACGGCGCGCAGTCCCTGACGCCCGACCAGTTTGACAAAGTGGCGGCGCATGTGAAGTCCGCCGCGAAAGCTTTTGGAAGGAAAGTGGATTCCCCCGCCGATCTTTGTTATAATAAAATTTAAAAATACCGCGTACGGAGGGAAGCCTGTATGAACAAGAAAATCGTGATCGTCGGCCTGGGCCTGATCGGCGGTTCGCTCGCGAAAGCCTTTCAGAAATACAGCGAATGCACCGTCGCCGGAATCGACCGGGACCCCGGGGTCCTGAAAGCCGCGCTGGGCTGCGGCGCGATCGACAGGATCGGGGACGACGGGGATATCCGAAACGCCGACCTGCTCTACCTTTGCCTGTACCCGCAGGCCGATATCGACTTTATCGCTTCGCACGCCCATCTGATTCCGGAGTCGTGCCTCGTCACCGACACCTGCGGCATCAAGTCGGAAATCTGCAGGCACCTCCCGCTTCTGGCGGAAAAGCACGGCTTCCCCTTCGTGGGGGGGCACCCCATGGCGGGCAGGGAACAGAGCGGCTTTGCGGCAAGCGACGCCGACCTTTTTCTGGACGCCAGCTATCTGATCGTTCCGTGCGGCGCGCCGCAGTCCGCTGTTGACATGCTCAAGGCAGTCGCCGTGGAGCTCCATTTCGGCGGCACGGTGGTCACCACGCCGGAGCACCACGACCAGATGATTGCGTTTACCAGCCAGCTTCCCCACGTGCTTGCCTGTGCCTATGTCATGAGCCCGCGGTGCCCGGAGCACAACGGCTTTTCCGCCGGAAGCTACCGGGATGTTTCCCGTGTCGCGAATATCAACGAGCAGCTTTGGGCGGAGCTTTTCATCGACAACCGGAAGGCGCTTTCCGCGGAACTGGATACGCTCATTACGAATATCACCGATATCAAAGAGGCGGTCGCAAAAGGCGACGCCGAGACCCTGCGCGCGCTTCTGCGCAGGGGCAGACTGATCAAGGAAAGGCTTGGTGAATAATGGAACTGACGGTTCACACGTCCGGCGCCTGCCGGATCATCATTGAGCGCGGCTGTATGGACGCGGCGGGCGGGCGCGCCGGGGAGCTTTTCAAGCCCGGCGCCAAAGCGGTCGTCATCGGCGACAGCAACGTGCTCCCGCTGTACGGAAAGCGCGTGCTGGATTCTCTGAAAGCCGCGGGCTTTTCCGCTTCCCCGTTCTCTTTTCCGGCGGGCGAGGAAAGCAAGCGCCTTTCCTCCATTGAAGCCATGTACGCCGAGTGCGCGGCGCGCGGCCTTACCCGCAGCGACTTTATCGTCGCCCTCGGCGGCGGGGTAACAGGCGATATGGCGGGGTTCGCCGCGGCGACCTTTCTGCGCGGAATCCCGTTCATCCAGATACCGACCACCCTGTTGGCGCAGATCGATTCCTCCGTCGGCGGGAAAACCGGCGTGGACCTGCCGCAGGGCAAAAACCTGGTCGGAGCGTTCCACCAGCCCGGGCTGGTGCTGATCGACCCGGACACGCTCTCCACGCTTCTCCCGCGGTACTTTTCCGACGGAATGGCGGAGGCGGTCAAATACGGCTGCATCAAAAGCCGGGCCCTGTTCGATATGATCGTCCGGGAAGAGATTTCCCAGAAGATAGAGGAACTGATTTTCCGCTGTGTGGACATTAAGCGCGAGGTGGTCGAGCGGGACGAATTCGACACTGGCGAGCGCATGCTCCTGAACTTCGGCCACACCTTCGGCCACGCACTGGAAAAGCTGTACGGTTTCAAGAAGCTTTCCCACGGGGAAGCCGTCGGAATCGGCATGGTAATGATGGCGAAATGCGGCGAAAACGCGGGGATTACAAAGGCCGGAACGACCAATGAAATCATCGCCGCCCTAAAAAAATACAACCTGCCGGTAAAGGACGAAATGCCCGTAAACCGGATTTTGGAAGCTACCGCGCTGGACAAGAAGAGCAGCGGCGGCATGATCAGCCTGATCATGCTCAGGGAAATCGGCGAAAGCTTTGTGGACCGGGTTTCCCGCGGCCGCCTTGCCGAGCTGACCGGGGCGCTGTGATGGCAAAGGTAACGGTCTCCCCCTCCGTCCTGAACGGAAGCATCCTCGTGCCCCCCTCCAAAAGCGCGGCGCACCGCGCGGCGATCTGCTCCGCGCTGGCGGGCGGCGCCCCTCTTTTCGACGGGGAAGCGATCAGCAACGACATTACGGCGACCTGCCGCGCTATGCGGGCGATCTGCGGCGACGGGGACCCCGTGCGGATCGACTGCGGGGAATCCGGGTCCACCCTGCGCTTTCTGATTCCCGTCGCAGCGGCGCTGGGGCTGAACGCGGAATTTACCGGCAGCGGGCGCCTGCCGGAGCGGCCCATCGGCGTATACCTGGACTGCCTGCCGCAGCACGGCGTTTCGTGCGGGACGCAGGGCGGGCTTCCGCTTTCCGTCAGCGGGCGGATGACCCCGGGCCGGTTTGTGCTGCCGGGAAACGTCAGCTCCCAGTTCATTACGGGCCTTCTGCTCGCGCTTCCGCTTCTGGACGGCGACAGCGAGCTGACGCTCTCCTCCCCGCTGGAAAGCGCGGGATATGTGGATATGACGGTCGAAATCATGCGGGAATTCGGCGTAACGGCGGAGCCCGCCGAAAACGGCTGGAACATTGCGGGACGCCAGAAATACCGCCCGTGCGCGTACCGGGTGGAGCGGGACTGGTCGCAGGCGGCGTTCTTTCTCGCCGCGGGCGCTTTGGGCGGCGACCTCCGTCTGGAGGGCCTGAACCGGGATTCCTGTCAAGGAGACCGCGCGGCGGAGCGGCTTTTCCGGGAATTCGGCGCAAAGGCGGAGTGGCACGGTTCCGTTTTGTCCGTCTCGCCAAACGAGCTGAAAGGCATGGAAATCGACGCGTCCCAGATTCCCGACCTTGTGCCGATTCTGGCGGCGACCGCCGCGCTCTGCCGCGGACGCACGCGGATTTACAACGCGCAGCGGCTGAG
>NZ_JBNLXQ010000020.1:0-40711 GCF_053840905.1 Caproiciproducens sp. | reverse complement strand
GCCATCGGCATGTTCATCCATGGCATGGCGCTGTTCTGCTGCGTGTTGGCGCCCTGCACCGCCGTATTCGCGTTTGGAGCGTTCTGTGCCATCGGCATGTTCATCCATGGCATGGCGCTGTTCTGCTGCGTGTTGGCGCCCTGCACCGCCGTATTCCCGGCGGAATTCATGCTTTGCCACGGCATTGCGTTGTTTGCCCACGGCATCGTGTTTTCCTTCTGCTTTGACATTCCCTGTACATTCATGCTGTTTCCGGCTGCCGTGCCGTCCCACGGCCAGGGGTCGGCGACCCACGCCCAGCGGCTGGTGTTCTGGGCGCTCACGTTGACCGGCCCGTAGGCCGCTTCATATTTCGCGGTCATTTCATTTGTTGCTTTTCTGTATTCTTCCAGCTTCTGCGCCGCTTTGCAGTCGCCGGGATGGGTATCTAAAAAAATATGAAGCTCCCACATTGCGAACTGGTAGGAGCGGATTCTCGTCATTAAAGCTTCCTGTTCGGTCATTTCATTACACCTCGTTTACCTAAAAAAGGTTTGTCAAGATCCGGGAATATGGTGCCGCTGCGCAGACCCGTTTCCGGCTCGTATACCGCGCCGAACTGCTGGAAAGGAACGTATGCCATTGCCACGACGGTCGCTGCGGGCAACGGCGGGGGATTCAGCAGGCACGATTCCCCTTCCACGATTTTCATGTCGTTCATTGTATTTCTCCTTTCTGATACGTCTCGACACATCGGGCTTATCCGATAATATAGTATGCAGAATTCCCCAAGCGCGTGCAATCCGCCGCTCCGCTGAAAGCGCCCGTAAACGCCGGGCCCCGTGGAATTTTCCCGCGCGGGGAATCCCCTGATTTGGGAAACGGTCTTGTATAATTTTGCTGTTTGAGATAGAATATAGGAATATTCCAGGCGTAAGGCCAATTTACGATATATGGAGAAAAAAATGGCAGGTAGTTTAAAAAAAGGAATCCGCAAAAATCTTTTTGTCATTCTGACACTGCTTCTTTCCGCCGGAATCCTGCTTTACTTTTTGTTCACCACGGACGGGATCGTCGCGCTGGGGGAAATTATCCTGAAGCTGAAGCCCGGGTGGCTGTTTTTGTCCGTTGCGGGCGCGGTGCTCTGCTGGATTTCGGAGGGCTTCGTCCTGAACCTGCTCTGCGTCCATCTGTATCCCGAATGGAGCTTCGGGCGTTCTTTTTGCGTAGGCATGATCGGCTTTTTGTACAGCGCGGTTACGCCGTTTTCGACCGGCGGCCAGCCGATGCAGATTTATTCCATGAGGAAATTGGGCATGGACACGGGGAAGGCCGGCTCCATTATCGCGGTCAAGACCCTGACTTATCAGGTGGTCATGGTGCTGTATTCCCTCGTACTGGTTGCCCTGAAGCTGCATTTTTTCCAGACGAGCGTCAGCAATTTTTCCTTTGTAACGATTATCGGGCTGATCAGCAACAGCACCTTTATCACCCTGGTCGCCCTGTTCATGATCAGCGAGGCCGCCACGGATAAAATCGTGGCGGGCGTAATCCGTTTTCTTCATAAAGTGAAGCTTTGCAGACATCCCAAAGAGCGTTATGAGAAAATCCACAGCCAGCTCGAAATTTTTCACGGCGCTACGAAGCTGATGGGAAGATCGGTCAGGCTGTATGCCGTCGTGATGGCGTTCACCGTTGTTCAGATCACGCTGAACAGCCTGATCCCCTATTTCATTTACCGCAGCTTCAACATCGGCTCCGCGTCGGTCACAACCATGGTGGCGGCCCAGGTGTTCGTAGCCATGGTCAGCGCGTTTGTGCCGCTGCCGGGAGCCTCCGGCGGCGCGGAGGGCAGCTTCTACCTGTTTTTCGGCATGTTCTTTAAGACCGCGATCATCCCCGCGATCCTTCTGTGGAGAATCATTACCTATTATTTCAATATCCTGTTCGGCGGCGTTTTCGCTTATGTCGCGCAAAAACGCTACCATGTGCAGGCGCCGGACGAATTGGAAAAACAATGATCGTAATAAGATTTCTATAACAAAAAAGCCCAACGACCGTTGGGCTTTTACGGAGGAAGCATTGCTTCCTCCGTTATTTTATAATGTGAATAACCTTTATATCCGACTGCATGACGAATCTTAACGGCTATTTTAAACGCTTGATCGCTTCCTTGGTCCTGACCAGATATTCCTTTATCATCCCTATGTCGTTTTTTGCAAGGCCCAAATACAGCAGGTCCGTGACGATGAGAGAGGCGTTGCGCGAAGCAATTGCGCCCAGCCTCAACTCTCTCTCCGAGGAGGGAATATAGAGCAGGATGTCTGAAAGCTTTACCAAAGGACTTTTTTTGAACTGAGTAATGCTGATAACGGGCGTCCCCAGCTCTTTCGCAAGCTGTACGGCAGTGTTGACCTCGCGTGTTGTCCCGCTGTAGCTAACGGCGATCGCCGCATCCCGGTCCGTCATGTGAGCGGCGGCAGGCAGCTGATAATGAAAATCGCTTTGAAACACGACCCTGCGATTTATCCGCGTCAGCTTCTGCATAAAGTCCATACACACGATCCCCGACCCGCCGACCCCGAAAAGATAGACCGTGTCACAGTGAAGCAGCAGGTCGACCGCTTTTTCAAGGCTTGCGGTGTTGATAAGCCGGTATGCCTGATTCTGCAGCATGGTATTCAGATTTTCCGCCTTTTTCAGGACGGTATCCATCGAATCCTGTTCCTGAATCATGTCGTCGTAATTTGTGATTTCAGCAGCTCTGTCCTTGGCCAGATCGACTTTCAGAGCGGTAAAGCCGTTGTAACCCAGTTTTTTAGAAAAGCGTATCACTGCGGCGGCAGAAACACCGACGCGTTCCCCTAAAGTCTGTGATGAGTTTAAGGGGACTTCGTCAATATGGTTAAGGATGTAATCCGCCAGCTTCTTTTCCGTATCCGTGTAGCTGGAGGCTCCTTCCCGTATTTTGTAAATGCAACTCATGTGTAAACGCTTCCTTTTCTGAATTCAGTTTTTGGGGAGTACGGCGTCTCTGCTTTTAAGCGAGCGGATTGCCATCGATATATTGCCCAGGTTATCGTTCAGCATGGTTTCACAATTGCTTCTGGAAAGACCGGTCAGCGCCATGCAGATCGCCACCTTTACGTCGGAACCGCTGGATTTCAGATATTTTTCGGCTTCTTCGTAGCTGCACCCGGTGCTTGACAGGATAATCCGTTTTGCCCTCTCGATCAGCTTTTCGTTTGTCGGCTGTACGTCTACCATCAGATTTTTGTACACCTTTCCATATTGTACCATAAGTGCGGTGGAAATCATATTCAAAATCATTTTTTGTGCGGTCCCGGATTTCATGCGTGTGGAGCCGGTAATGACTTCCGGTCCGACAAGCACTTCGATTTTGGTTTGAGCATGCATTGAGATTTCAGCGTTGCTCACGCAGCTGATCGCCCCGGTGTAAGCGCCGGTCTCTTTTGCGTAATCCAGCCCGCCGATCACGTACGGCGTTCTCCCGCTTGCCGCCAGACCGATAACGGTATCGCTGCTGTTCAGAGAAATGCGCGTTAAATCCTGCTTTGCGAGGGAGAAATCATCCTCTGCCCCTTCCTTCGCCCTGATCAGCGCCTCAAATCCGCCGGCGATGACGCCCTGGATCAGCGTGGGTTCCACACCGAAGGTCGGAGGACATTCGCTGGCGTCCAAGACACCCAGCCTGCCCGAAGTGCCCGCGCCGATGTAGACGACTCTGCCGCCGCGCATCATGCGATTGTGCGCTTCATCTACCAGCTCCTGAATAGTGGGCAGCACTTTTTCTACGGCAAAAGCAACCTTTTTATCTTCGGAATTGATTACTTCAAGCATTTCGATTGTGCTCATTACATCGATCTCACGGCTTTCTTCGTTCTTTTGCTCTGTTTCAAGTATATCAAGATTTGTGATCATTTTGCATATCTCCCTTAAAATGTTGTAGTGTGTGGGAAATTTGGTTTCCGTGCGTCGTTCCATGCTTTTTCAATGAATAACCGGCAAGCGAAAGTTCGTTTGGGACTGTTGCTGACTTCCAAGGTTATTCTTAGTAATTTAATTATAAACATTTAAAATAAAAATTCAATACATATCCTTAAATAATAAAATTAAATTTTATAAATTCTATTTAAAATACAGGAAAATGCGAGATGATATTTTAAAACTGGTTTTTCAATATTCTTAATTTAAAAGCTGTTTTGTAAATGTTTTGAAATAAAATTTTATAATTTATACAATAATTCTTAAAATTTTATTGACTTTTTAATTGGAGTATTATATACTTTTGTCAATTCTAAGGGGGGGGTTCTATGGGTGATAAGAAAAAGAAGCGAAGAATTTTAATTGTAAGCCATGGAAAAATCGCGGAGGCGATGGTACACGTTGCTACACTGATCATGGGTGATATGGATGCAGTCGACTATCTGTGCCTGCAGGAAGATGAATCTTTGGAAAGCTTTACCGCAAGAATCGGGGAAAAGACAAAAGAGGAGTGCGAATATATCATTCTTGCCGACCTGATGAGCGGGACGCCCTTTAATGCCGCGTTTGCGGTAAAGCAGGGAAAGCCGCACCTTGAGATCATCGCGGGCTTCAATTTGCCGCTGCTGCTTTCATTGGTGAACGATCAGGATGCTCCTTTGGATCAGGCGATAAAAAACGCGGTGGAGACGGGAAAAACGACGCTTTTCCATTTAGCGCCCGAAAATCTGAGTCACCGGGACTGAGCTCACAGGAAAATACTTCCTGTATGGCGATTTAAAAGAAAAGAATCGAAGGGCTATGTGTACAAAGATGGAATGAGTAAAGAATGAGGAGGGAGAAAAATGGCAATTGCAGTGGCAAGAATAGACGAAAGGCTGGTTCACGGTCAAATAGCCTATAGCTGGAGCGTAGCATATCAGGTGGACACCATTATTGTTGTGGACGATATCTGCGCAAAAGACCAAATGCAGAAAATGCTGATCGGGATGGCGGTGCCGAAAGGAAAGACCGGTTATGTCTTTTCAGTGGACGAAACGATACAGTACTTTAAAAGTGAAAAGGATCTCCATCAAAAAATCTTTTTAGTGGCAAAAGGGCCGGAGGCATATTTAAAGCTGGTGGAAGGAGGCGTGGCGGTAAAAAGCATAAATGTCGGCGGAATGTATTTTAAAGAGGGGAAGAAGCAGCTGTCCAAAACGGTTTACGTGGATGACGAAGACATCCGGACCTTCAGAAAGCTTCAGGAACAAGGAGTAGAGTGTGAAATCAGGACTGCTCCAAGTGATAAATCTCTTGATCTGTACCATTTATGCTGACAAAGAAATAAAAAAGATAGAAAGGGATTGATACCATGTCTACTCTTAGCGCCTTGGGATTAAGCGCTTTTATCGCACTGCTTATTTTGGAAAATTACGGATATGGTTATTGGATGATTAGCCGCCCGGTGGTAGGCGGGGCAATTTTGGGCCTTCTGATGGGGGACTTGAACACCGGCCTGCTTGTCGGCGGCAGTGTTGAATTGATGTTTATGGGTGTTCTGCCGATCGGAGGCTCCGTGCCGCCGAACGCACAGATCGCCGGTCTGATCGGCACGGCCTTTGCTATTTTATCGGGGGGAAAACCGGAAATCGGCATTGTTCTTGCGATGCCGGTAGGAATTCTGGCGCAATTCCTGATTATGCTCGCTTGGAATGTCAATATCTATCTTGTACATCGGGCGGATAAATACATATCGGAAGGCAATACAAAAAAAGTGGAGAGAACCCATTTGACCGGGCTGATCGTGTTCTTCGTCATTTTCTTTATCGCTACATTTTTTGCATTGCGGTTCGGAAGCGAATGGGTATCAAACTTGGTCGCGTCTCTGCCGGCATGGCTGAATACGGGGCTGAAAGCGACTTCCACCATCCTTCCTGCGGTAGGTATGGCAATGCTGATCAAGATGATGGACGCAAAAAAATATTGGGCATTTCTGCTTTTGGGCTTCGTGTTAGCGGAGTATCTGAAGCTTGACGTACTTGCGATCTCGCTGATGGGTTTGGCGATTGCCGCCGGAGTCTTTTCTCTGAGCAAGCGGGAGGACGGAGAAAACATCTTTGCGGATAATGATAACGGTGAAAACCGGGAAACCCTGTTGGACAGGAAAGACCTGAAAAAAGTATTCTTCCGATCTTTCTTCTCCATGACATCGATCAACTATGAACGGTACTGCAACCTTGGTTTCTGCTATGCCATGATCCCGGCTTTGAAGAAGTTCTATAAAAACGAAGAGGAATATAAGGAAGCGCTTGCGAGAAACAACGAGTTTTTCAATTGCCATCCCTACACCGGAAATGCAGTCATTGGGGTGACCCTGGCACTGGAGGAAGAAAAATCGAGGAATCAGCAAATGGCTCCGGAAATCATCTCTTCCACAAAAGCCGCGTTGATGGGACCGCTGTCCGGAATTGGGGATTCTCTTTTCAAAGCGACCTTTATGACCATTTTTGCGGCGATCGGCGCCGGAATGAGTTTGAACGGGAATTTTCTGGGGCCCATTGTGTTCATCGTTCCGAATGTTTTGCTGAATGTTTTTTCGCGGTGGTACTTTATCAAGTATGGCTATCGGTTCGGAATCAAGCTTGTCAGTAAAATCAATGAATCAAATCTGATCGATAAGTTTGTTCAGGCGGCCACTATTGTGGGTTTGATGGTCACCGCCGCAATGGTTGTCAGCTTTGTCAAGCTGCCCATTGCCCTGCAGTTTATTTCCGCCGGCAAAAAAGTCGTGGTGCAAGAGCTTTTGGATCAGATTCTGCCCGGACTGCTTCCCGTTGCGGTCACTCTCATTTATTATAAAATCTTAAACAAATCACAAAAAGGCAATTATATTTGTATTGTTTTAAGTTTTGTGATCGGTATTTTCGGAAAACTGTTTGGGATACTTTAAAGTTCTCTGTTGAAAGGAATGGTTGGATGACGTCGAAACAGGAAACTGTTTTAAACCAGATCAAAAACGGTCTCATTGTCTCCTGTCAGGCCCGGGAAGGCTGGGCGATGCGGGGCAGCGATATTATGGCGGCCTTCGCAAAAGCCGCTGAAGAGGGAGGCGCAGTGGGAATCAGAGCAAACGGCGAAGAGGATATTCGCGCCATTTCCCGGAAAGTAAAGCTTCCGATTATCGGGATTCGTAAAATATGGGATCAGGATAAACGTGTTTTTATCACGCCGGATTTTGAAAGCGCCCAAAAAGTGATTGAGGCCGGTGCCTCCATTGTTGCACTGGACGGGACAAAAAGAGAAAGGCCGAACGGCGAAACGCTCACTTCCATTATTCAGGGTATCCATAAAAATTACCCGGATATATTGGTTATGGCGGATATTTCAACCTTTGAAGAGGGTGTTTACGCAAGTGACTGTGGCGCGGATATCGTGTCAACCACGCTTTGCGGATACACTCCCCAGACGAGCCATATAAACGGATTCAGCTATGAGCTGGTGGAACAGCTTGTCCGTCATCTCGCAAAACCGATCATCGCAGAAGGCAGGATCCACACCAAAGAAGAGGCGCTTAAAATTCTGGAGCTGGGCTGCCACAGCATTGTTGTGGGAACGGCGATCACCCGACCGGAGATCATTACCTCGTGGTATGTCGAAGAATTGAAAAAGCGGAAAGCTTCTCCCACGGCCTGACGGACAAGAGATTAAAAAAGGATGTACTATGATAAAATTTGATTACACGATTCAGGATAAACTTGGATTACATGCGAGACCGGCGGGGATGCTGGTGAAAATCGCGCAGGGCTCCGGCTGTAAAATCAGTGTGCTGGCCAATGGCACGACAGCCGATGCCAAACGCCTGTTTTCCATCATGAGCTTGTGCGCCAAAGAAAACGACAGACTTACCTTTACCATCGAAGGGGAAGACGAACAGACGGAAACGGACCGTTTGAAAGCGTTTTGCAAACAAAATTTATAACAAATAGTCTATTTCAAATTAGCTGTCGGTAGTGGAAGCGGACCCGGAACAGATTGTTCCGGGTCCGCTTCTCTGCTCTCCTCTTAACCCGGTATCCTCACCGGTTAAGAAATGCCTTTCCTTTCCCCTGGAACGATTTCTTTGGTGCCACGGCGGACTTTTTATGTCCGCTTTGTGTGGGCTTGCGCCGGGATTTGCGCGCCGTGACCGCCTTTTCAAGCTCTACCACCGCAAGGGGAATCAGGGACAGCAGCGCTACGATCAGCCATTGGCGGCCGTTCAGCACCGCGGTTTTGAAAATTACGGCCAGCGGTTCAAAGACGATCACCATTGCCTGGAGCGCCGTGCAGATCATCCCCGCCATCACAAGCTTGGGGTTGGCGAAAATGCCGGCTTTAAACACGGAGTGCGGCGACCGCATGTTAAAGGTATGTACGATCTGGGAGAGGCTGAGGACCGCAAACGCCATGGTGCGGCCGACATACGGGGCCGAAGGGTCGACGTCGAAATAAATGCGGCCGATGCTGTAGGCCAGAAGCGAAATAGCGCCGATCAGGCACCCTTCCACGATAATATTGTATCCCATGCCGCCGGAAAAAACGCTTTCGTTCGGTTTTACCGGCTTGCGGTCCATGATGTCTTTGTCTATCGGCTCAACGCCCAGCGCAAGCGCGGGCAGGGAATCCGTCACAAGGTTTACCCACAGCAGCTGGATGGCCAGCAGGGGGGTGGGCAGGCGCAGCAGAAAGCTGACAAACACGGTCAGAATTTCCCCGATGTTGCAGCTGAGCAGGAAATGCACGGTTTTCCGGATGTTCTCGTAGATGCCCCTGCCTTCGCGCACAGCGGCCACGATCGTTGCGAAGTTATCATCCGTCAGGACCATGTCCGACGCCGCCTTGGCTACGTCGGTGCCCGAAATGCCCATTGCGCAGCCGATGTCCGCGGCGCGCAGCGCGGGGGCGTCGTTTACGCCGTCCCCCGTCATGGCGACGACCTCGCCGCGGGACTGGAACGCGCGTACGATGCGCACCTTGTGTTCCGGGGAAACGCGGGCAAACACGGCGTAGTCGTAGATGCTTCTTTCAAGCTCCTGCTGGCTGAGCCGGTCCAGCTCCGCGCCGGTGATCACGCGGCTTTTTCCGTCCATAATGCCGAGCTGCTTCGCGATCGCCGCCGCGGTGGCGGCGTGATCCCCCGTGATCATAATGGGCCGGATGCCGGCCTTGCGGCATAGATCCACAGCGGGCTTTACCTGCGGGCGGGGCGGGTCGATCATGCCGATCAGGCCGCAGAAGGTCAGGCCGTGTTCAATCTCCTCGTCCGGGTCCGGCAGAAAGTCGATGTCCCGGTAGGCGACGCCGATGACGCGCAGCGCGCGCGAGGCCATCTCCTCGTTCTGCCGGGGCGCTCCGCCCGTACAGTGCGTGAACAGGATGTCGGGCGCGCCCTTGGTGATGATCCGGTAACGCCCTCCGCCCAGGCGGTGTACGGTCGTCATCATCTTGCGCTCGGAGCTGAACGGGATTTCCATCACGCGGGGATACTGCTCGTCGAGCCGCTTCTTTTCGGTGGGGGCGGCGGAGACGATCGCCGTTTCGGTCGGGTCGCCGTGGATCGCGCTCCCGCTGACCGTACAGTTGCAGCAGAGCGACGCAAGGCTCAGAAGAAAATCTCCCTGCGCCGAGTGGATCGGGACGGCTCCGCCGGAGCTTCTCAGCTCTACCACGGTCATCCGGTTCTGCGTCAGGGTGCCGGTCTTATCGGAGCAGATCACGCTGGCGCTGCCGAGCGTTTCCACAGCGGGCATACGCCGCACGATACTCCTTTTCGCCGCCATGCGGCGCACGCCGATCGCCAGCACAATGGTGACGACCGCGGGAAGGCCCTCCGGAATCGCCGCCACAGCCAGGCTGATGGCAATTAAAAACATTTCCAGCGGTTGAACGTGCTGAAACAGGCCCATAATAAAGATGACAAAGCAAATGGCCAGGGCGCCGATTCCAAGCCAGCGCCCCGTCTGGGCCAGCTTGCGCTGCAGCGGGGTCTGGGGAGCCGACTGGGTGCTGATCATATGCGCGATTTTCCCCACCTGTGTTTCCATCCCGATCGCCGTAACGATGCCGGCGCCGTGCCCCGACGCGATGGAGCTTGAGGAAAACAGCAGATTGTGGCGGTCGCCGAGAGGGGTGTTGGCGGAGCAGGTCATGTCCGCGCGCTTTCTGCTCGGCAGGCTTTCCCCGGTCAGGGCGCTTTCCTCCGCCTTCAGGTTGACGGCTTCGGTCAACCGCAGATCGGCGGGAACAAGATCGCCCGCGTTCAGAAGGACAAGATCGCCGGGGACCAGGTTCTTTGCCTCGATCAGCGCTTCCGTACCCGCGCGCACCACGTGGGCGTGCGGGCTGGACATCTTTTTGAGCGCTTCGATCGATTTTTCCGCCCTGCTTTCCTGTATCAGGCCCGTCATCGCGTTTACCGTGACGATTGCCAGAATGATAATGGAATCGATATAATCGTTGTCCTTCTGCAAAAAGGAAGTCACAAACGAAATGCCGGCCGCCACCAGCAGGATGATGACCATAAAATCTGAAAACTGCGCGAAAAACCGCAGCAGGACGCTCTTCTTTTTCGGCTGCTCCAGCTCGTTCGGGCCGTACCTGTTCCGGCGTTCTTCCGCCTGGGACGGCGACAGGCCCGTCTTTATATTGGTGCCAAGTTTTTTTGCACATTCTTCTTTTGTAAGACTCTGCCAATCCAATCGTATCAACCCCCTGTTATGGTTAAGTATATTCGTGGGTTTCTCAAAATATGGTAGTATCGTCCAACGATAATCCGTTCCCGTTTTCAGGACGGGCAGGCGGAAAGGAGGAAAAGAGAGGATGAATCCGGATTTTTTGATCCTGAATTTTATACAGAGCCATTTTCACAACGGCTTTACGGATTTCTTTTTTCCAGCCGTCACCGTGCTGGGAAACGCGGGCTTTCTATGGGTTGTGGCCGGCGTCTGCCTGCTCTGCTCCAAAAAATACCGTCCGTACGGAGTGCTGCTTCTGGCCGCCCTGATGCTGACGCATACGGTCGGGGAAGGAATCCTGAAGCCGCTTTTCGCCCGCCCGCGCCCGTTCAGCGTCACCCCCGGATACAGGCTGCTGATCGCCGCACCGCGCGGGTATTCCTTTCCGTCGGGCCACGCCGGTTCTTCTTTTGCGGCGGCGTCCATCCTGCGCAGGGCAAACCGTAAATTCACGGCCCCTTCTTTTTGTCTTGCGCTGCTGATTGCCCTTTCCCGCGTTTTTTTATTTGTACATTACCCGTCGGATGTTTTTGCGGGGGCAATACTGGGCGTATTATGTGCCCGGCTTATTTGCTCCCTGTATAAAGGAAATTAAATAGTTCTAAAATCCAATATACAAGATATGCCTGAAAAGTCCGGACGGGCCAAAGATATTGCGGAAATACAATTTTCGTAAAGAAAGAGGATGTTTTCGTCTTGCATATCCGGTAAATTTGAATTATCATTAAATCAGATTGTGGTTATATTTCACACAAAAAGGAGGGGAAAAATGAGAAAATGCGTAGGAAATATTGAGCTGTGCGGCAATCATCTGAAATATTATGTTTATGGTAGCCGCAGCACGGGCTTCGGGGTAGAAATCATTGTGACCCGTGTAGAAAAAGCTGACCAGATAGTGTCACATGATTTGGGGACGGCAATGAGTGTGGCGCAGCAGCTGCAGAGGGGTTCGGTTTTTCCGATCAATTTAAACGAAATCATCGAGGACTTTGAATTTGAGGCCAATTCCGATTGACAAAAAAGCTGTGCTATTCTATACTAATGACAAATTCAACCAAAGGAGTAAAGTTTATGAAATATGTTTGCAATGCATGCGGCTATGTATACGACCCCGCGGTGGGCGACCCGGACAACGGTATCGCGCCCGGAACAAAATTCGAGGATCTGCCCGACGACTGGACCTGCCCTATGTGCGGGGTCGGCAAGGATATGTTTTCTCCGGAATAACTGAAAAGGAAGAATGTCATTAGAATGGGTGCAATCAAACTCAAAAGCAATGTGTATTCAGTCGGTGTGCTGAATCCGTCCCTACGTGTTTTTGACATCATCATGGAGTCGCGTTACGGCACCAGCTATAACGCGTACCTCATTACGGGTGAAAAGAACGTTCTGATCGATACGGTACACGCTCCGTTTTTCGACGAATACCTGGATAACATTCAAAGCGTCATCGATATTTCAAAAATTGATTACCTGATTATGGACCACACGGAACCGGACCATTCCGGCAGCGTCGGAAAGCTGCTCGAAATGAATCCCAATATTACGGTTTACTGTACGGCGGCGGCAAAGAAGTATCTTTCCGCCATTACCAACCGGGACTTTCCATGCGTCACTGTAAAACAGGGGGACAAGCTTCCGATCGGGGGGGAAGAGCTCGAGTTTATCGTAGCGCCTCTTCTTCACTGGCCGGATTCCATGTTTGTCTACATGGGTTCGCAAAAAACGCTGTTTACCTGCGACTTTCTGGGGACGCATTACTGTGAGCCCACTATGCTTGATACGACCGTCCATTATCCGGACAAGTACAGCGAGCAATTCAAGCATTATTACAATTGTATTTTCGGGCCGTTCAAGCCGTATGTTCTGGCCGGACTCGACAAGATAAAGGACCTTCCGGTTACCTTGGTCTGCCCCAGTCACGGCCCCTGCCTTACCGAAAGCATTCAGAAATGCGGGGAGCTTTACCGGGAGTGGAGCACGCCCGTCCCGCGTGAGAAAAAAACGGTCGGTATCCTTTACGCTTCCGCTTACGGATGTACCGCGAAGCTGGCCGAGGCGGCCTATGACGAACTGAAAAAAGACGAGAGGCTGGATGCGAAGCTAATCAATGTCGTCTTTACGCCGCTTGAAGAGGCAGCGAAGCTTGTGAATGAGGCGGACGCTCTGCTGATCGGTTCCTGCACCATTAACCGCGACGCACCGAAAGTGATCTGGGATATCCTTGCCAGCGTGGACGCGATCAATACCAGACAAAAACCGGCCGGGGCGTTCGGCGCTTACGGCTGGAGCGGCGAAGCCGTTCCGATGATGAAATCCCGGATGGAACACCTGAAATTCCGGTTTGTCGGGGAAGGCTTCCGCGTTCTTTTCAGTCCTACGGAGGAAGACCTGACGGCCATACGGGCATACGCGAAAGAAATCGTATCCAACATGAAGTAAAAAAATAAATCCGGGAGCGCTGATTTGTCAGTCGCTCCCGGATTTTTCTTTTTTGCCCTGCCGGTACCGTTTGGAAATTTTGCGGCAGGCAATCGCGCCGATCAGGCTGACGGCCGCCGTGATGGAATAAATGATGGCCGCGATCCTGTAATCCTGCGTCCCCAACGCGTTGCCCGTGATCGTAGAGGTGATCACGGAGGGAATCCGCGCAAGGCTGGTCAGGATTAAAAAGGTTTTCAGCTTCATGGACGTAAGACCGATAAAATAGGTCATAAGGTCCTTCGGGGTTCCCGGAATCAGGAACGCGAAAAATACGATGAAATTCAGATTCCTGCTGTATTTCATAAAGCGCAGGGAACGGATTTTTTCCCGGCTGATAAACGCTTCCGCCAATCTGTTCCCCAAAAGCTTGGTAAACAGGAAGATAACGGACGAGCCGACGGCCGCCCCGGCCAGGCACAGCAGGGTACCCTCCAGCGTGCCGAAGGCATAGCCCGCGCCGACCTCCATCGGTTCGCCGGGGATGACGGCAAAGATGATCTGCAGAACCATCATGCCGACAAAGGCGAATCTTCCCGCCACGCCGTGCAGGTCGACCCACACGCGGAACTGCTCCGGGTCGGAGATGGTGTCGACCAGCGGCCTCCAAAGCAGCGCGGTGGCCGCCGCGAACAAAAGGAGCAGCACGGAAACGGAAACGATGCCGGTGATTTTTCTTTTCTCTTCGTATTCCTTTTGATTTTCAGTGTTTCTGATTTCAGATTCCTCCATTTTTCAGGATCGGTTCTTAACCGGCACAGCGCGGCCCGGAAAAGCGCACGGCGGTATCTCCGGATAGAAAGGGCGGCCGGTCCGTAAGCCGGCCGCCTTCCTGTATTGATATGCTGTATTTGCGTGATTATGCAGCTTGTTATTGATTCCAGCCGAGTTTTTCCACCAGTTCTCCGGTTTTGGATTGATTCGAAATGATGTAGCTGTTTACGTACAGGTAAACATCGCCTTCGTATCCGTTCAGCAGGGTCTTCAGCCTGCCGTCCTTCACCTGAAGGGGGGTCTTGTATTCGATCACCAGATAGGTGGAATCCACGTCGAGGTTTTTGCCGTCGTTCAGCCTGCCGTCCAGGCAATCCTGCCTCATTGCGTCCAGCAGCTCTTTTTTGGTGTTCAGATCCGGCGCGAAGGTGGTGCTGTTTTCCCCGCCCTGCTTATCCAGATCGACGCTTTTGATGTACTCCGGCTCGACATAAAACAGAAGGTTCTGCGTTTCTTTGTATTCTCTGGTATCGGCGATTTCGCCCAACGGAGAGATCGGGTTTCCCTGTCCGTCATTCTTGTATTCCAGATAATAGGTTCTGTTTACGGTGCCGCCGTTTTTCAGGCGATAGATCAGGGTGAAGGGAGTGCCGTTCCTGCTGTTCAGGCAATAAGGATAAGAATGCTCCCTTTTGTCCTGCGTGATTTTTTTATGGAAGTCGGTCACCTTCCCGATATTGGCCTCTTCCGTCAGCGTCGGCGTAATGGAGGCAAGCACGCGGTGATTTCCGTCTACGATCTGTCCGCCGCCGTTCGTATAGGGGTCCTGGATCGTGACGCCTGCCACGTCCTCCGCCCGAGGGACGCGGGTGTCGTAGCCCAGAGCGCCCGTGGCGAGAAAAGCGTAAGCGGCCACAAACACGGCCACGAAAACGCCGTATCCGGCAAAGCTCCTTTTCAGCTGCTTAAACCCGCGGGAATAAATGGCTTCCGTCACAATATGCGCGGCGAGGGACCCGGCGATCAGGCCGATGAAAAAATTCCCGGAGCTTTCCGTTTCGCCCTGAAGCAGCAGCCCCAGGCCGAGGCCCATCACGGCGGTGATCATGAAGCGGATCCCGTTTTTGGGAAGGGAAAAGGCAAAGCTGTTTTCGGCGCATTCGCTGCGGCGTTTCCGGTAGAGAAGGACGGTGCCCGCAAGAAGCACAAGGGTAAACGCGGTCCACCAGATATAAAAGCTCATATCCACGGCCAGAATCCCGTCGTAAGTTTGGCTTCCGCGCACAAGGTACGGCATGAAAGCGGCCATAAAAGGAGAAACCGCGGTCAGGATCAGAGAGTCTGCCGTTAACCCGGTATTCAGGCCGGGCAAAAGCGAGGAGGCAAACTGGTCGCCCAGAAAAACCAGAAGGGGATACGCCGCGTTAATGCCCAGCAGGGACAGGATCATGTCGGCGGTCGTTCCGGTACAGACCGCCAGAAAGGCGGAAAGGCACAGCGCCGCCGCACAGATCAGCAGCAGCCACAGCAGATAGGAAAATACGGTGCTCCAGCAGCGCTGGAGCTGTACGGGGTAGGCCGCACCCACAAGGAATATGAGGGCGAAATTCAGTAAAACAGGAGCGTAAAGCGCGGTCAGTCCGGAAAGCAGCCGCCCCAGAATCATGGGCGTCCTGCCGACCGGCAGCGCGTGGAACAAATCTACGCTGCGCTTTTGATGCATATATCCGAACAGGGAAACCGAGACCACCAGAACGAAAATCAGGGAAATCGGGGTGACGAGCAGAGCGGTCAGCTTTGTAACGCCGCTCAGATAGGCCTGCGTCCACATTGCGGGCGTGTAAACCTCGGCGGTTATCCGATTCTGCGTGTTCGCCATCAGGATCATCAGGATCATGGGCAGCGCGATAAACATCAGAAGAGCAAGAAGCGCCGTCATACCGCGGCTTTTCTTCAGCGACCATAAGTATGTTTCCCAAAATTCTTTTTTGCGCCTAGTTGAGGATGTTTTCGAGGTCATAACCGGCCACCTCCATTTCACTGATAAATACTTCTTCCAGGGTGAGCGGAAGCACTTCCGCGAAAACAGGGTCCAACCCGTTTATCTTTTCCAGAATCTCATCTTTCGAACCGCGGACCACCAGATTGATCAGCGAACCGCGCGTTTCGGTCTTAATGATTTCCAGCGGCGCGAAGGCGCTGATTTCGGGCATGGGCTTGAACACCGCCTGCACCTTGTTGATGCCGAGCTTCAGCTCGTCGAGGTCGCGCTCGAACACGACGCCGCCTTTGTGGAACAGCCCCACATGGTCGCAGAAATCCTCCAGCTCCCGCAGATTGTGCGAGGCGATGATCACCGTCATGCCGCGCTGGGCGACTTCCCCCGAAACAATGCGCTTTAAAAGCTGGCGCATCACCGGGTCAAGGCCGTCGAACACCTCGTCCAGAAGCAGGCAGCCCGGCTGGGTCGCGATCGCACAGATAATGGCCGCCTGCCGCTGCATCCCCTTCGACATATTGACGATTTTGCTCTTGCTGTCGATCGGGAACAGCCCGCACAGCTCTTCAAACCGCTTCTGGCTCCAGCCGGGGTAAACGCGGGAGAAAAAACCCGCCATTTCCCGCAGCGTGGCCTGCGGCAGAAAATACGGAAAATCCGATATGAAGAAAATCTGCGACTTGACCTCCGAGTTTTCGAACGGCGCCTCTCCGTTCAGAAGCACCTCGCCGCCGTCCGGCTTGTAGATTCCCGCGAGCGTGCGCAGAAATGTGGATTTTCCGGCGCCGTTGGAACCGACCAGCCCGAACACCGAACCCGGCCCGATGGAAAAAGAGATCTCATCCAGCGCGGTGGTCGCGCCGAATTTCTTCGTTAGTTTTTTTGCTTCTATCATCGCTCACTCACCTCTCCCGCTTATAATGCTTTCCACCCTTACAATGATTTGATTTTTTGTGATTCCAAGATCCGCGGCGGACCGGATCGCGTCGTCCAGCTTTTCCAGCGCGATTTCCCGCTGCTGGGAAATGGCGGAGAGGTCCTCGGAAAGAAAGGACCCTTTCCCCGGAACGGAACAGATAATGCCGTCGTGTTCAAGCATCCGGTAGGCCTTTTGCACCGTGTTCGGGTTGACCCCCAGCTCCTGCGCCAGCGCCCTTACGCTCGGAAGCGGCTCCCGCCGGTCCACAGCGCCCACGGCGGCCATGCGCCGTATGCTTCTGTACAGCTGCTCGTAAATCGGCAGCCGGCTCTTATAATCGAGTGTGAACACCATCCTCACCTCTTCTGTATTTTCTGTATTATTAAGGTTAGTACAGTTAGACTATAACATGCAACCTTCCTCAAGTCAATAATCATTACAAAAATGTCAATAATAGAAAAACAGCGGAGAAAAACCTGCTATATTTCCGGTGGCGGCGGATCGTTTTTCGGCGCGGATTTTGAGGCCTCGCCGGCGGCGGGCTTCGCTTCAAACAGGGTGGGAAGCGCGCCGATCTGAGTGAGGATCTTGTAAAGGATCAAAAGCGCGGAGAAGTAGATCAGAATCAGAAAATTCTGAGCCACCAGCGCGAAATAGATCGCCGCGAGCATGGTCAGCGGATGGATATCGATCGACGAGGAAATCAGTTTCGGCTCGATGATCTGGCGGATGGCGGTAATCAGCAGCCAGCAGATGAGGAGCGCGCCCGCTTTGAAAAAGTTGCCGCTCACAAGGTAGAGCAGCGTCAGGGGGATATAAATGGTTCCGGGGCCGAGCACGGGCAGAATGTCGGCGATGCCGGTCACAATGCTCAGCACGAGCGGGTACGGGACCCCCAGCGCGGAAAAGACGATCAGCGTTTCCACAAAGGTGATGAAATAAATCAGCAGATAGGAGCCGACGTATTTTCCGCTCATATTCATTCCGTGGCGCGACGCGGAGCGGATGTGGAGCGCGGTGGTCTGGGAAAACAGCGACATGACGTGCGATTTGATGGAAGTCATGTCCTTTGAAAAAAAGTAAGTGGAAAGAATCATGACGATGAACATGGTGAAAATGGCCGGCAGGGAGGTCAGAAAGGTGAGCACGCTCGCCAGGACCGTTTTTACGATTCCGGCGCCGGACTGGGCGATATTCAGAATCTGCTGCTGATTCTGCTCGATATATTTGGAATTGATCTGGTTGACATACTCCCCCGCCATGCTGATCAGGCTGTTGATCGGCGCGGTCAGGGCGCCTACGTCCGCGGTCAGATTGTTCAGCAGGTTGCTGATTTCATAAATCAGCCAGTAACCCAGCAGGAATAAAAGGCCGAACACCACCGCAAAAACCAGAAGCGTGGAAAGCGCCGCGGCCGCCGAAGGGTTGAAATGCATCCGTTTTTTCAGCTGGCGGATGACGGGCTGTACGATCAGGGCCAGCAGAAATCCCGCCAGAAAAGGGAACGTGAATTTCAGCGTAAGCGCGAAAAAATAGAAAAGCAAAGTAAACCCTACGAAAAAAACCAGCAGCGGCTTTAACCGGGTAAGCTGTCGCCTGTCAAACAAAATCATATCCTCCTTGCCTTTTGCCTTCCAAAATAGTAATATGATAACATTATATTCGATCTTTTGCAAAAAAGAAAGCAAAAAAAGAGCGCCCCGCTCAACGCGAAGCGCCTCAACCTGCCCCGTTATTCAAATACGATTATTTTTCGCGGCCTAAAAGCCAGTCGACTGAAACATTTAAAATATTAGCTAAAGCGGAAAGTTCAAAATCCGTTACATAGCGGATCTGGCCTTCCAATTTAGACAAGCCGGAGGCGTTCATATCGACACCATTAACCTGAAGCTGAGCCAACAGCTCTTTCTGCTTCATCCCCTGGTTTTTGCGTGCCATCTCCACACGCGCACCGACTAAATTACGGGTTCCAAGTGCCTGTTTGCGTAATCTCACTGAATTCATCTCCCCACGAAATATTTTTTACGCACATACATATTCCATCTGCACAGCGCCTGTAACAAAATTTCCTGGAAATTTACAAAACATTGGAAATTTACCAGCGTAAACTCTGTTAATGTCATATAGTATAATATTTTATTGTCTATAATGCAATAAAATATAAAAAATTTTCACATAATGAACCAATATTTTTCAAAATAGTTATGATTTCATCATATTTGCATTTCTTAATTGTTATTTTGCCTTAACCTTGTTATAATATTCTTCATATGGCTTATAATTTATTGTAATTTTCAGAAAGAGATTTTTCTATAAACCCGGGATGCCGTTACGGTATCCGTCGCTTTACTGCTGTTCTATAATATGATAACCAGCACAGGTGGAGTTACAGCAAAATTTAATAATTTATTGGAGCTGAACAGGATGAATGAACAGAACGGATTCAAAACCAACCTGACCATGCTGACCGATTTTTATGAAATCACCATGGCCAACGGCTATTTTACAAACGGCTATCAGGACACCGTCGTCTATTTCGACATGTTTTTCCGGCGCGTGCCGAACGACGGCGGTTACGCGATCATGGCGGGCGTCCAGCAGGCCGTGGAGTATCTGGAAAACCTGAAGTTTACCGAAGAGGACATTCAGTATCTGAGGGACTGCAAAATTTTCAACGAGGATTTTATCCGCTATCTGCAGAACTTCCGGTTTGCCTGCGACGTGTGGGCGGTCCCGGAAGGAACCCCCATCTTTCCGACCGAGCCCATCGTTACGGTGCGCGGGCCGGTGATCCAGGCGCAGTTCATTGAAACCATGATCCTGCTCTGCATTAACCACCAGAGCCTGATTGCCACCAAGGCCAACAGGATTGTCCGCGCGGCGCAGGGAAGAGCGGTCATGGAATTCGGTTCCCGCCGCGCGCAGGGACCGGACGGAGCCGTTCTCGGGGCCAGGGCGGCCTATATCGGCGGGTGCTGCGGGACCGCCTGCACCCTCTGTGAACGGGATTACGGCGTAAAGGCGCTGGGCACCATGGCGCACAGCTGGGTCCAGCTGTTTGACAGCGAGCTGGAGGCTTTCCGCGCCTATGCCCGGGAATATCCGAGCCAGTGCACCCTGCTGGTCGATACCTACAATGTTCTGAAATCGGGCATTCCCAACGCGATCCGCGTGTTCAACGAGGAGCTTCTCCCCCTCGGGTTCCGCCCCGCGGGAATCCGCATTGACAGCGGCGACATTACTTATCTTTCCCGAAAAGCGAGAAAAATGCTGGACGCCGCCGGATTTGAGGACTGCAAGATCTGCGCGTCGAATTCCCTCGATGAGTATATAATACGCGACATGCTGATGCAAGGTGCCTGTGTGGACAGCTTCGGCGTGGGCGAGCGCCTGATTACCGCGGCCAGCGAGCCCGTTTTCGGCGGCGTTTACAAGCTGAGCGGAGTTGAGGACGCGCGGGGGAATGTCATTCCGAAGATTAAAATCAGCGAGAACGTGGCAAAAATTACCATTCCCTGCTTTAAAAACCTCTGGAGGCTGTTCGATCGGGAAAGCGGCAAGGCGATTGCCGACCTGATTACTCTGCACGGAGAAGTGATCGACGACACCAAGCCGTACGAGCTGTTTGACCCCGAGCATATCTGGAAGCGGAAAATCGTCAAAAATTTCCGCGCGGTGGAACTGCGCCAGAAGCTGTTTGAAAACGGAAAGAGCCTGACAAAGCCGCGCGACCTGAACGAAATCAAGGAATACTGCCTGCAGCAGGTAGACACGCTCTGGGACGAAGTGAAGCGTTTTGAAAATCCGCACCAGTATTATGTGGATTTATCGCAGAAGCTTTGGGACGAGAAAAACCGCCTGATTTCCGAGCACAGCTTTTAACGGCGGCCGGCATCGGATTCGTTTTTCAGCCGGCGGAAGGCCGCTTCCATAATCTGCAGTTGACAGACGGCCCTCCATCGATTAAAATAGTTTAGCGAGCAGGCTGAACAGCTGCGGACACAGTCCGAAAGGACGTGCCCGAGGAAAGTCCGAGCTCCACAGGGCGGAATAACGGCTAACGGCCGCCGGGGGCGACCCCAGGGAAAGTGCAACAGAGATATACCGCCGGTAACGGTAAGGGTGGAAAGGCGAGGTAAGAGCTCACCAGCGCGCGGGAGACCGCGCGGCTCTGCAAACCCTATTCGGAGCAACACCGCAGAGGGACTTATGCGCCGGCCCGGCGCGTCCCGAGAAGGTGGCACTGAGCCGCGATGGCAACATCCGGCCAAGATAGATGGCTGTTCACGACAGAACTCGGCTTACAGGCCTGGTCGCATCAAAAAGACGAAAACCCGCTGTTTCAGCAGGTTTTCGTCTTTTTGCCTTTGATTGCGCATTGAAATGATACAAACTGTATAATTTACAATAAAAAATACTGTTACTGCGGCGAAAACGCCGGAATTCCGCCGGATTCGGCCGTCTGTCCGGGAGGCTTCCTGCCGGTACGACTGGTTTTTATGGCGACTATAAGGCAGGCAGCCCCGCTACCCCGTTGACCGGCAGGGAAAACGCAATGGCCTTGGCGTCCGTATGAAGGCCCTTCTCGCGTGTAATCGCCTGCATGATTTCTTCACGGTGCTCGCTTTTTGTTAAAATCAGAATCAATTCCTTTTCCGGCTGAATCGTAATGCCGAAGAATTTTTCGGCATCTTTCACACTGGCGCCCCGCGCGTGGATCACGGTACCCCCGGTCGCTTTCGCGGCTTTTGCGGCATCCATCACCTCATCTGAAAAACCCTGATTGGCGATCGCAACGATGAGCGCGTGTTCAAAGGACTGGTCCATAAAGCTCCCTCCTGTTTTCTGTAATACGGTATGGCAGAGAGTCTCTTCCCTGCATCCCGCGGCACCGCTGATCGGTATGGTCATGGCAATGCCGCTTCCGGGCCTGCCTATTTTTTCATTCAGTTCTTCCATAAAGCTTTCGGCTGTTTTCTCGGGCATCACACTGAACAGAACGTCTTTTTCCGTTTCGCCAAGGCCCCAGTAGGACAGGATTTTTGAATCCGCGGTTCCTTTTCCCAAAGCCAGGAAATTCAGGCGCACACCTCTGCCGGAAAACAGACCTGCAATTTTTTTGCCGTTTCCCCGGTTAAGAATCGTGATCATCAGTACGGTCGATTCCGATCCGGTATTTGTCTGCGTCATTTCATTCCTCCCTTTCCAACGAATTGTCGCCATCTGTTCTATTTTCGCTGGTTTCCTCGGAATTTGCAATAGGGTTTTCCATTTTTCCCTTATTTTCCTCCGATTCTTTGGGGAATTCCGGATTTTCCTCCGGGAATTCGGGCGATGGGACCTCTTCCTCCGGCAGGGCGCCGTCCGCTTCCTCCGCCTTTTCCGCGCGGTCGAGCTTGATCCGGTAAATAATACCGATTGCCTGTACGGTGATGATCGGCATCATGGCCACCATGGCGATAATGCCGAAGGCGTCCGTCATAATATTGCCGCCCATGGCTTCACACGCGCCGGAGGCAAACGGGAGCAGAAACGCCGCGGCCATGGTCCCGGCCGCGACGCCGCCGGAGTCGAAAGCAATGGCGGTGAAAATTTTCGGGCTGAAAAAGGTCATTGCCAGCGCAACGGCATAACCCGGAAGCAGGAAGAACCAGATGGGGATTTGCGCCATGATGCGGATCATGGCCATGGCAAGCGCAAGCCCAACGCCGATGGAAAGGCCGACCATCATCATCCTTCCGGAGATCGCGCCGCTGGTGATGTCCTCCACCTGATTGTTCAGAACATGAACCGCGGGCTCCGCAAAGACGACGCAGCACCCGATCGCCGCGCTCAGCGGAATGAGGATCCAGCGGTAGGGCAGGGACGCAATGGAACGCCCCAGGTAGGTGCCGGCGGGCATAAAGCCGATGTTGACGCCGGTCAGAAAGACCGAAAGCCCGACGAGCGTGTACACAATCCCGACCATAATGCGGATCAGCTTGGTCTTCGGGAGCTTGAGATGGATCAACTGGAGGAATACGAAAATCACGATAATGGGAAGCAGAACAATACAGACTTCCTTGAAAAACTGAAGAAAGCCGTTTGCAAACAGCGCGATCAGCTCGCCGACGCTGTCTACGGTGGCGGCGGACTCAAACGCGAACCCCGTTCCCGAGGGGTCGAAAAACATCCCCGTGATCAGCACCGCCAGAATAGGGCCGATGGAACACAGGGCGCACAGCCCGAAGCTGTCCTCCTCCGCAGTACTGCCGCCGCGCACCGCGGAAATGCCCGAGCCCAGCGCCAGAATAAAGGGTACGGTGATCGGCCCGGTGGTCACGCCGCCGGAATCGAAGCTGACAGCCAGATAGTCCGGGGCCGTCAGCGCGGCTATTACGAATACAAAAACATACGAGACGATCAAAACGTGGGAAAGATTCATCTGGAACAGGATGCGCAGAAGCGCAAGCACCAGGAAAATGCCCACCCCGCACGCGACAGACGCGATCAAAGCGGCGTCCGGCACGGCGGGCACCTGTTTGGTCAGCACCTGCAGGTCCGGCTCCGCCACCGTCACCACGACGCCCAGGACAAAGCTGCTTACCACCATCAGCCAGAGCTTCCGCGACTTGGTCAGCACCGAGCCGATGGTTTCTCCCATGGGGATCATCGATATTTCCGCGCCCAGGGTGAAAATGCTCATCCCAACGATCAGCAGGACCATTCCGGTGAGGAACATCATCAGAGTGCCTGTGGGCATGGGCGCGATTGTAATGTTCAGCAGAAAAACGATGATGCCGACAGGCAGGACGGATTGCACGGATTCTTTCAGTTTTTCGGTCATTACTCCATTCATTCTCAACTTCCTTTCATTCATGTTATATTTTCAGCTTTCAAACCAGCCAGTCATCCATTCATGGTGAGAATACGCATTTGATTAAAATTATAACATATTTTGTATAAAATAGACCGGATAATACAAAGAGTTCAAAGAATGTTCATAAAATCAAGGCAATATAAAGCGGGCAGCCTGCCGGAATGACAGACCGCCCGCTTTATATAGGAAGATATGTAAAGATCTTGTACTCTGAATTAATATTCGCCCTGTAAGGCGTCGTATCCCTCTTCGCCCGTGCGGACCTTGATTACATTTTCCACATCGTAGACAAAGATTTTTCCGTCGCCGATCTTTCCGGTATACAGAACCTTTTTCGCAGTGTCCACCACTGTTTCTGCCGGAATGGCGCTGACGACGATTTCCAGCTTGATTTTCGGCAGGAGGTTGATCTCTTTTATCTTGACGCCGCGGTAATATTCCGTATTTCCTTTTTGTGTGCCGCACCCAAGAACATTGGTGACGGTCATCCCCATGATGCCGATTTCGTTCATTGCTTCCTTCATCGCTTCAAACTTGCCCTTGTTGAAAATCATCACGACTTTTGTCATCTTTTTACCGGTGACAGTGGAAGAAACGGCGGGCGCTGCAGGATAATGCGAAACCGGAACGCTTTCATCAACAGGAAGAAAATCCGCCTCGCTGAATAAAGCATGACCGTCCATCGGAAGAAAGTCGGCATATGCGCTGACGATGCCGTGTTCCCTGATATCCAGACCCATGATTTCTTCTTCCGGATCCACACGAAGACCGACTGTCCTTTTGATCACGGTGAAAATAATCAGCATCGTGACGGTAACCCATGCGCACACGGCGAGTACGCCCAAAATCTGTGTGCCAAGGAGCCGGAAGCCGCCGCCGTAAAGCAGACCGCCGTCCACCGCGAAGAAGCCGGTTAAAATGGTGCCGCTCGCTCCGTTCAGAAAATGCACGCCGACCGCGCCGACCGGGTCGTCTATTTTTAAAACCTTGTCGATAAATTCAATGCCGAATACAACGATAAAGCCGGCAATCAGCCCGATAAAGAACGCGCCGACGGGGGAGACCGCGTCGCAGCCCGCGGTAATCGCCACAAGGCCCGCCAGAGAGCCGTTCAGGGTCATGGACACATCGGGCTTTTTATAACGGATCCAGGTAATCATCATCACTGTTACGGTCGCGACCGCCGCCGCGAGGTTGGTGGTGACAAAGATGCCGCCGGCGGAGGCAAGGATATCGTCGCCGGTCATGGAAATGGTGGAACAGCCGTTAAAGCCGAACCAGCAGAACCAGAGAATGAATACGCCGAGAGCGCCAAGGGTCAGACTGTGGCCGGGAATCGCCTTTGGGTTGCCGTCCTTATCATATTTGCCGATACGGGGGCCGAGCATTTTAGCTCCGATCAGCGCCGCAAGGCCGCCCACCATATGGACTGCGGTCGAGCCCGCAAAATCGTGGAAGCCGAGCTGCGCCAGCCAGCCGCCGCCCCAGATCCAGTGCCCGGAAACGGGGTAGACAAACGCGCTGATACACGCGCTGTAAATGCAGTAGGAAATAAATTTCGTTCTTTCCGCCATCGCGCCCGAAACAATGGTTGCGGACGTCGCACAGAAAACGGTCTGAAAGATGATGTAGGCCGCAGTGGGAATGGTCAGCCCAAGGCTGGCGGCGTAATCGCCCCTTGTCAGGAAATCAAACCCGCCGATGAAAGGCGCCGTTCCGGCAAACATCAGACCGAAACCGAAAAGCCAGTAAATAGGAGTGCCGATGCAGAAGTCCATCAGGTTTTTCATGATGATATTGCCGGCGTTTTTTGCCCTCGTAAAGCCGGTTTCGACCATTGCGAAGCCCGCCTGCATAAAGAACACAAGGGCCGCGCCGAGCAGTACCCAGATTGTATCAACGGAAGAGAATACTTGAGCCATGCGTGTTGCCTCCTCTAAAAAATTAGCGTGTATTCTGCAAGCTAAAACAGAATACACGCCTTTGTGCATCAATTGATCCGGTTTTTAATATACCCCCGCAAGCCAATGCCGTACCCGCTTTTTACATCACGCTAAAAAGCAGGTCGCCGTAGGTCGGGTACGGCCAGTATTTCGCGCCGACCAGGCTTTCGATTTCATCCGCGATGACACGGGTCGCTTCCATCTCCTCGAAAACCGTATTGCGGTAGTATTTTGCCTGTTCCAGAACATCCTTGAATTCTTTCTCCGGTACGACGGTCTCTTCCAGAACAAGCATTTTCTTGTACAGGTCGGAGCTGAGGTCGGAAAGCTTTTTCAGCAGAGTCTCTTCCAGTTCGCAGCAGATGTCCGCACAGAGCTGTTTCTTGTTGATGGCCTCCTTGCTGATGTCCTTCATATAGGAGCAGGCCGCCGGAAGAATGTCTTTTTTGATCATATCCACCATGGTCAGCGCTTCGATGTGGAGCTGTTTGCAGTAGTTTTCCAGCTGGATTTCATAGCGGGAATGAACTTCCGTTTTCGTCAGCACGTTGTATTTCTCAAATAAGGCGATATTGGCGTCGCTGATATAGTACGGCAGCGCGTCCGCGGTGGAGCGCAGGTTCAGCAGGCCGCGTTTTTCCGCTTCCTTCACCCACTCTTCGGAATAGTTGTTGCCGTTGAAGATAATGCGGCCGTGATTTTTGACCGTATCCCTGATGAGCTCAGTCAGCTTGGAGTTGAAATCGCCGGCCTTTTCCAGCTCGTCCGCAAAGGCGCACAGGGCGTCGGCAATGATCGTGTTGAGCATGATGTTCGGGCACGCGATGGAAACGGTGGAGCCGAGCATGCGAAACTCGAACTTGTTGCCGGTAAAGGCAAACGGGGAAGTGCGGTTGCGGTCCGTGGAGTCCTTTGGAAAACCGGGCAGAACGTCGACGCCGATTTTCATGGAAACTTTGTCCTGCTGATGATAGGAGGAACCGTCCTCAATGGACTTCAGCACGCTGGCCAGCTCGTCGCCCAGGAACATGGAGACGATCGCCGGGGGAGCTTCGTTCGCGCCCAGGCGGTGGTCGTTCCCCGCGCTTGCGACGGAGATGCGCAGCAGGTCCTGATGCTCGTCGACCGCCCGGATGATCGCGGCGAGGAAAAGGAGGAACTGCGCGTTCTCGCGGGGAGAATCGCCCGGCTCAAGGAGGTTTACGCCGGTGTCGGTCGAGATGCTCCAGTTGTTGTGCTTGCCGCTTCCGTTGATGCCCGCGAAAGGCTTCTCATGGAGCAGGCAGGTCAGGCCGTGCTTTGTGGCGACCTTCTTCATGATCTCCATGGTGAGCTGGTTCTGGTCGGAAGCTACGTTGCTTGTAGTGAAAATGGGAGCGAGTTCATGCTGGGAAGGAGCGACTTCGTTATGTTTTGTCTTGGCGAAAATGCCGAGCTTCCAGAGTTCTTCGTCCAGTTCTTTCATGTACGCGGACACTCTCGGCTTGATCACGCCGAAATAGTGGTCCTCAAGCTCCTGCCCTTTCGGGGGCTTCGCGCCGAACAGCGTTCTGCCGGTGTAGATCAGGTCTTTTCTTTTTTCGTACATCGCCTTGTCAATGAGGAAATATTCCTGTTCCGGCCCTACCGTGGTGATGACCCGGTGAGCCTCCGTGTTGCCGAACAGCTTTAAGATCCTCATCGCCTGCCTGTCGATCGCTTCCATGGAACGCAGCAGGGGGGTCTTTTTATCGAGCGCCTCGCCGCCGTAGGAGCAAAACGCGGTGGGGATGCAGAGGGAGCCGTCTTTGATGAACGCATTGCTGGTAGGGTCCCAGGCCGTGTAGCCCCTTGCCTCAAAGGTCGCTCTCAGCCCGCCGGACGGAAAGCTGGAAGCGTCGGGTTCGCCCTTGATCAGTTCCTTCCCCGAAAATTCCATAATGACCTTGCCGTTTTCCACCGGGTAGATAAAGCTGTCGTGCTTTTCCGCAGTGATCCCCGTCATCGGCTGGAACCAGTGGGTGAAGTGGGTCGCGCCCTTTTCCACCGCCCATTCCTTCATCGAATTTGCAACGACGTTCGCGACCTGCAGATCCAGCGGCTTTCCCTGTTCCCTGGTCTTTCTCAGAGCCTTATAAGTGTCCTTTGGCAGTCTTTCCTTCATGACTGTATCGTTGAAAACCATGCTGCCGAACATTTCAGGAATATTGCTCATGAAAATCACTCCCTACATAAATTACAAAAAGAAGGCGCTATAGGGCAAATCCCTACAGCGCCTTTGCTGCTATGTGCTTATTATATGACAGCCGGGGCGGAATGTCAATAAAAAAATAAAAATTTGCAGGATTTCATAATATTAAATGCATAACCATCCTGATCGGAATGAGTTTTTATGAAAAATCGTAATAACCTGCAACTTTAATACCATAATTATGCAAAATCTATTGACATTACAGCCTAAACATTATATTATAAAAAAACGCAAATTCAGTAAACAGCCGAAAGCTGTGAATTTCGCAATTTTTGCCGACGGGGCATAAAATGCGTCGGAGTACGAAATTGCAGGGAGGTCAGTTTTTATGCAATCAGAGGGAGATGTAAGGATACCTTCGGGCTGCGCCATATCGGGAATTTTTTCGCGCAGCGGAAAGAAAATGAATGGCGAGGCCATCATTCGCTCCATTGCCGCCATGCACGACCGCAGCAATGGATTGGGCGGAGGCTTTGCGGCCTACGGAATTTATCCGCAGAACAGGGAGCTGTACGCGTTCCATGTCTTCTACGGCAGCGTCCGCGCCAAAGAGGAATGCGAAAAAGAGATCATGGCGAACTTCGACGTGACGGTCGCGGAAAAGATCCCGACCCGAAAAATGCCGGAAATTACGGATGAACCCGCAATATGGCGCTATTTCGGCCTGCCGTTTGAAAAGCTGCTCAAGGATACGCAGCTGGACGAAAGGGAATTCGTCGCGCGCTGCGTGGTAAAGATCAACACGCAGATCAGGGACGCCTATGTGTTTTCCAGCGGAAAGAACATGGGCGTGTTCAAGGCGGTCGGCTTCCCGGAGGATGTGGGAAGATACTACTGTCTGGAAAACTACGAGGGCTACTGCTGGACGGCGCACGGGCGTTACCCGACCAACACGCCGGGCTGGTGGGGCGGGGCGCACCCGTTCGCCCTGCTGGACTATTCCGTTGTACATAACGGTGAAATTTCCTCCTACGACGCGAACCGCCGCTTCATTGAGATGTTCGGCTACCAATGTACGCTTCTGACCGATACCGAAGTGATTACCTATATTATCGATTACCTGAACCGGAAACAGGGGCTCAGCCTGAAAGAGGCCGCGGACGTCATCGCCGCCCCGTTCTGGAGTGAGATCGACCGGATGCCGGCGGCGGAGCGCAAAAAGTTCACCTACCTGAGAAACGTGTTTTCCAGCCTGCTGATTACCGGCCCGTTCTCCATTCTGCTGGGCTTCAGCGGCGGCATGATGGCGCTGAACGACCGTCTGAAGCTGCGCTCCATGGTCGTCGCCGAAAAGGGCGGCATGGCCTATGTGGCGAGCGAGGAATGCGCGATCCGCGCGATTGAGCCGGACCCGGACAGAACCTTCGCCCCCAGAGGCGGAGAACCGGTCGTCATCACGTTGAACGAGGGGGTGGATGCGTAATGCCTGTCGATTTTTTATATCCTGAATATGAAGTGATCCGCAATCCGCAGCGCTGCATTGCCTGCCGCGTGTGCGAACGGCAGTGCGCCAACGAGGTGCATTCCTACGACGCGGAGCTGAATCTGATGAAGAGCGACGAGTCCAGGTGCGTCGACTGCCACCGCTGTGTGGCGCTTTGCCCGACAAGGGCCCTGAAAATCGTAAAGTCCGATCACACCTTCAAGACGAACGCCAACTGGACGAACGAGGTCATCGGCGAGGTATACCGCCAGGCCGGGACGGGCGGCATGCTGCTTTCCTCCATGGGCAACCCGAAGCCGTATCCGGTTTACTGGGATAAGATCCTGATCAACGCGTCGCAGGTGACGAACCCGTCCATCGACCCGCTGCGCGAGCCGATGGAAACCAAAACCTTCCTGGGCAAGCGGCCGGAAAAGCTGGAGCGCAACGCGGACGGCAGCCTCAACACGGAAAACCTGCCCCCGAATCTGGAGCTTTCCGTGCCGGTGATGTTTTCCGCGATGAGCTACGGCTCCCTCAGCTACAACGCGCACGAAAGCCTTGCGAGGGCCGCTCAGGAGCTGGGCATTTACTACAATACCGGCGAGGGCGGGCTGCACGAGGACTTTTACCGGTACGGCGCGAACACCATCGTGCAGGTTGCGTCCGGACGCTTCGGGGTACATAAGGACTATCTGGAAGCCGGCGCGGCAATTGAAATCAAGATCGGTCAGGGCGCGAAGCCGGGAATCGGCGGGCATCTGCCCGGAGCGAAGATCGTCGGCGACGTTTCCCGCACCAGAATGATCCCGGAGGGCTCGGACGCGATTTCCCCCGCGCCCCACCACGACATCTATTCGATCGAGGACCTCCGCCAGCTGGTTTACTCCCTGAAAGAGGCCACCAACTATCAAAAGCCGGTCATTGTAAAAATCGCGGCGGTGCACAATGTCGCCGCCATCGCCAGCGGCATTGCCCGCAGCGGGGCGGACATCATCGCCATCGACGGCTACCGCGGCGGCACCGGCGCCGCCCCGACCAGAATCCGTGACAACGTCGGTATCCCGATCGAGCTTGCGCTCGCGGCTGTGGACGAGCGGCTCCGCCAGGAGAAAATCCGCAACAACGTTTCCCTTGTCGTCGGCGGCAGCATCCGCAACTCCGCGGATATCGTCAAGGCCATCGCTCTGGGCGCGGACGCGGTGTATATCGCGACGGCGGCGCTTCTGGCGCTCGGCTGTCACCTCTGCCGCAGCTGCCAGACGGGCAAATGCAACTGGGGCATCGCGACCCAGCGGCCGGACCTCGTCAAACGGCTGAACCCCGATATCGGCTATCAGCGCCTCGTCAACCTTGTCACCGCGTGGCAGCACGAGATCAAGGAAATGATGGGCGGCATGGGAATCAATTCGATCGAAGCGCTCAAGGGCAACCGCCTGATGCTTCGCGGAATCGGATTAAACGGGAAAGAGCTTGAGATTCTTGGGATCAAGCACGCGGGGGAATAAGCGATGAAAAGGATCTATGTAAATGAGAAATGGTGTCTCGGGTGCCATCTTTGCGAATACAACTGCGCTTTTGCCAATTCCGGCAGCGACGATATGGTCAAGGCGCTCAAGGATATTCATATCAACCCGAGGATACGGATCGAGGAAAACCAGGGGATCAGCTTTGCCGTTTCCTGCCGTCACTGTACGGAGCCGCTCTGCGTGAAAAGCTGTATTACCGGCGCGCTCAGCGTGGATAACGGCGTCATTGAGGTCGATAAGGACAAATGCGTGGGCTGTTACACCTGCATTATGATATGCCCCTACGGCGCGATCATGCCGGGGAACGACGGCAGCGTCATTCAGAAATGCGAGCTTTGCACGAACAACAGCTTCGGAGAGCCGGCGTGCGTGCGGGGCTGCCCGAACAAGGCGATCGTTTTTGAGGAGAGGTGAGCAGAATGAATTATGTCATTATCGGCAACTCGGCCGCGGCGGTCGGCTGCGTCGAAGGAATCCGCTCCGTGGATCAGGCCGGAAACATCACGGTGATTTCCAAAGAGCCGCATCATGTTTATTCGCGTCCGCTGATTTCCTACCTCCTTTACGGAAAAACCGACCGGCAGCGCATGAAGTACCGCCCGGACAGCTTCTATGAAGAAAACCGGGTGACCCCGCTTTTAGGGGTTACGGTTACCGGTGTGGATTACGAAAATAAAAAAGTCCTTTTGGACAGCGGGGACAGGGTCGCGTTTGACAGGCTGCTTTTCGCGACCGGTTCCTCCCCTTTTGTTCCGCCCATGGCGGGGCTGGAGGAAGTGGAGCATTCGTTCAGCTTTATGAAGCTGGACGACGCGGCGGCCCTGCAGAAGGTCATCGATCAGGAAAGCCGCGTGCTGATTATCGGCGCGGGCCTGATCGGCCTGAAATGCGCGGAGGGGATCCGCGGCAGGGTAAAGCAGATTACCGTTGTGGACCTGGCGCCCCGCATCCTGCCGAGCATCCTCGACGAAGAAGGCTCCGAAATCGTGCAGAAGCATATTGAGGGGCAGGGGGTAACCTTTATCCTCAGCGACAGCGTCGCGCAGTTTACCAAAAATTCCGCTCTGCTGAAAAGCGGCGGAAAGCTGGAGTTCGACGTCCTGATTGTCGCGGTTGGCGTCCGCCCGGAAACGAAGCTTGCCGCGGACATCGGCTGCAGGGTCAATAAGGGAATCGTTTCCGACATCCACTGCGCCACGAATCTGGACGGCGTTTACGCGGCGGGCGACTGCAGTGAAAGCTACGACATCACCTCCGGCCAGTACCGCGTGCTCGCCCTTCTGCCCAACGCGTATATGCAGGGAGAGGCCGCGGGCATCAATATGGCGGGCGGGGAAAAGGTCTACGACAAGGCTATCCCGATGAACGCGATCGGATTTTTCGGGCTGCATATCATCACCGCCGGAAGCTACGACGGAGAAGCCTATGTGGTGCGGACCGAACGGACCTATAAAAAGCTGGTCTCGAAAGACAATCTGTTAAAGGGCTTCATCCTGATCGGCGACGTCGCCAGGGCGGGAATCTACACTTCGCTGATCCGCGAAAGGACTCCGCTCGACACCGTCGATTACGAACTGATTAAGGAAAAACCGCAGCTCATGGCGTTTACCGCGTCGGAAAGGGCCGTTAAGCTCGGAGGTGTCAAAGAATGAAAATCAATGCGGACCATCAACATTTCAAAGACCTGAACAACGAAATCCGTGTCTCCTCGGAAACGGAGATCACGGTGGAAAACTGCCTTGGGCAGCGCTACATCGGCTCCGGCATGAGCGGAAAAAACATCACGATCAACGGGGTGCCGGGCAACGACCTGGGCTGCTATCTGAACGGCGCCACCATCCGGGTAAACGGCAACGCGCAGGACGCCACCGGCGACACCATGAACGAGGGGACCATCATCATCAGCGGTTCCAGCGGCGACGCCACCGGCTACGCGATGCGCGGAGGGAAAATCCTCGTGCGGGGCAGCGCGGGGTACCGCGCGGGCATCCATATGAAGGCGTATCAGACGCACCAGCCGCTGATCATGATCGGCGGCGAGACCGGCAGCTTTCTGGGCGAGTACCAGGCGGGCGGCACCATCGTCGTGCTGGGCCTGGGCTCCGAAAAGAAGGTGCCCGTGGGCAGCCTTTGCGGAACAGGAATGCACGGCGGAAAAATTTACCTCCGCTGCGAGGCGCTTCCGGAGGATCTGCCGAAGCAGGTGCAGGCGGCCCCCGCCTCCCCGGAGGACATGGCGGCAATCGACGGCTATCTCGACGAGTTCTGCGGTATTTTCCATATCGATAAGCGGGAAGTGCTTTCCAAAAGCTTCTATGTATTAACGCCCAATACGAAGAACCCGTATCAATCGCTCTATACATTTAACTGAAGCGCAGGCTGCCGGACCTACCGGTCGGGAAGCGCCTACGGCGGACTCGACTGCAAGCAAAAAGATGAATGGATCGCTAATTCCGTCGTTCTAAGTAACGGCGGGAGGGTTCCATAAAATCCCCCCGGACCCCCGGGGTATCCCCAAAATGTCTCTATGTGGCACGGTACCTTCGTGGTTTTCATTGACGAACGTACGGGGGAAGGCGGGAATTTGCTGAGGGAGTTCCCGATTCAGCAAATTTGGTTAAATATAGAAAGGCGGAGCAGCTGCCCCGCCTTTTCGTATGTTATGATTTACAGGTTATTCAGCGACTGGTCGATATCCTCAAGGATATCCGCGAGGTTTTCGATGCCGACCGACAGCCGGATCAGGTCGGGGGCGACGCCCGCCTCCCGGAGCTGCTCGTCGCTCAGCTGGCGGTGGGTCGTGCTGGCCGGGTGGAGCACGCAGGTGCGCAGATCCGCCACGTGGGTGACGATGGACGCGAGCTTTAAGCCTTCCATAAATCTGGCGGCGGCTTCGCGCCCGCCCTTTATCCCGAAGGAAATCACGCCGCAGGTGCCGTTTGGCATATATTTTTTCGCAAGCTCGTAATATTGGCTGCTTTTCAGGCCGGGATAGTTGATCCACGCGATTTTGTCGTTCTGCTCCAGATGCGCCGCCACGGCGAGCGCGTTGGAACAGTGCCGTTCCATTCTGAGCGCGAGCGTTTCCAGCCCCAGGTTGAGCAGGAACGCGTTGTTCGGGCTCGACTGCGCGCCAAGGTCCCGCATCAGATGCGTGCGGGCTTTGACAATGTAAGCCGCTTTGCCGAACTGCTTTGTGTAGACGATTCCGTGATAGGATTCGTCCGGCTCGGTTAGGCCGGGGAACTTTCCGTTTTCCCAGTTGAAATTCCCGCTGTCCACAATCGCTCCGCCGACCTGAACGGCGTGGCCGTCCATGTATTTCGTGGTGGAATGGGTGACGATGTCGGCGCCGAAAGCGAACGGGCGGCAGTTGATGGGAGTGGGGAAGGTGTTGTCTACAATCAGGGGGACGCCGTGCGCGTGCGCCGCTTTCGCAAACAGCTCCAGATCGGTTACGACGAGCGAAGGATTGGTCAGCGTCTCCGCGAATACGCAGCGCGTGTTCGGCCGGAAAGCGGCGTTCAGCTCTTCCTTCGTGCAGCCGGGGGCAAGGAACGTGAATTCCAGTCCCATTTCGCGCATGGTTTTGTCAAACAGGTTGAAGGTGCCGCCGTAAATTGCGCTGGAGCAGACCACGTGGCCGCCCGCGGGGCAGATGTTGAGCACCGATATCAGGGAAGCCGCCTGACCGGAGGAGGTCAGCAGCGCGCCGACGCCGCCTTCCAGGGCGGCGATCTTTTTTTCCACCGCGTCAATGGTCGGGTTGCCCAGGCGGGTGTAAAAGAATCCGTCGGCCTTCAGGTCGAACAGCTCGCCGAGTGTTTCCGCGCTGTCGTATTTAAAGGTTGTGCTCTGCACAATGGGCAGTACGCGCGGTTCTCCGTCTCCCGGTTCGTAGCCCGCGTGGATGCAGTCCGTATCAAGATGGTAATGGTTCAATGGAATTTTCCTTTCACTTTAAAATCCGCCTTTTGTGAAGAACGCTTTCAGCGCGTTGGCCAGAAAGTCGGCCGCCGCCACAACGCCCCAAACGATCAGAATAAACATCATTGCCGAAACGATCCGCCAGAAAAAGCGCTTGCGGGAACTCATCGGTTCTTCTTCCGGTTCGGGCTCTTCTTCCGGCGCAGGGGAGCCGCTTTCCAGCTTCGCGTCCTGCGCGTCCGCGATTCCGATCCCGTTCAGCAGCTCTTTGGCGGTATCCAGGTCCCGGAAAGCCACAAAAATATTGCGGTTCCCGTAAAACGGCCTGCTTCCAAGCAATATGGAGGGGGGCGAACCGAAGCCGCTGTCCTGCTCGACAAATACGATTCCGTTTTCCTGAAAGACGGACCGGATCATGGTGGTATTCGTTTCGTCCGTCGTCAGCAAAAGCACCGGGTCGTCCGGTCCGGGCTCCCGCAGCTTTTTGGAACCGCACGCGGCGCAGCGGTCGGCGTCGCTGTCGATGAGCAGTTGGCACTTAGGGCAGTACAGCATTCCTCTCACCTCTGTTTCATTGTTTTATCATATCACATTTATTGACTAACTTACAAGAAATCCGCATAAATATTTATGAATATCCATCCTCACAGCAGGATGGGCTGAAGCTGCCTTCCCTCCAGCGCGGCAAGCGCCGCGGGCTGGATCAGGCTGAAGTCCGCGACCACGGAGGCCGGCTTTTTACCCGGATCATCCTGCTTCATAGGAACGAAATAGATATTTTTGGTATTGAGTAATTTTGCGATATTCTGCGCCGACGCGGCGAGCGCGTCGTTCGTGGCGGGAGCCAGCAGCACCGGCCTGGCGATGCGCAGGCTGGACTTCACCGCCATAGTCACGGTGGTGTCGGTGATCCCGTTCGCGATTTTGGCCAGCGTGTTGCCGGTGCAGGGAGCGACGATCATCAGGTCGACCATCTTTTTCGGCCCGATGGGTTCCGCCTCCACCATGCTTTTGATGATTTTTTTACCGCAGAGGTCTTCGATCTCCCAGATAAAATCGTCCGCTTTTCCAAAGCGGGTGTCCGTCGTCACGGCGTTCTGCGACATGATCGGCAGAATGTCGTATCCCGCGTCCACAAGGACGCGGATTTGCTCGATCGACTTGTCGAAGGTGCAGAAGGAACCGCAGAGGGCGTAACCGAAAGTAAGGCTTTTCATCTTTCACTCCTCCATCATATTATAAATGGTATTTTTGATGATTTCACCGGCGGTTTTCGGAGCGACCTTTCCGGGCAGGGAAAGAGCGTGGATCGCCCTGATGCCGAATTTCTGCGCGGCATCGTAATCGACGCCGCCGGGCGGGGACGAAAGGTCGATGATCAGCGGTTTGGAGCGCATCTTCGAAAGCATGCGCCGGTTGAATATCAGAGCGGGCGCCGTGTTGAAAATAACGTCGTACTGATCCTTGTCGCAGATTTTGTCCGTCAGGGCGGAGGAATACCCGAAGGATTCGATCCAGGCGATATCGGAATATCTGCGGGCGCTCACCGTCACCGTGGCGCCCAGCCCGCGCAGCATCATCGCCAGGATCTTTCCGATTCTTCCGTAGCCGACGACAAGGCATCTGCTCTGGCTGACGGTGCCGGGGTATTCGCGCATCGCGATCTCGATCGCGCCTTCCGCGGCGGGAACGGCGTTGTGTACGGCGAATTCCTCCCGGGTATAATAATCGTAGGTGTCGATGGAATCCCACACGTCGCTGGTCGGGTAAAGCTTTCCCATCATTCCTCCGTAAACCTGTTTGTTCCTCATCCGTTCCGCAAAGCTGTCGTTCAGCTCGATGCTGTTTTCGCTGTAAACCATATTCAGATGACTGCCGTCCGCCGTGACCGGCAGCGGAAGGATAATATTTTCACACCGGAGGATCATTTCCTCAAGATCCGCTTTTTTTACGTCCTTGGAAAATTCAATGCTGTCAAATCCGTAGACATAGACGGTGTACCCGTCCGACGCGATGGATTCGGCCAGCGCAATCTGGCGTTTGTCGCCGCCCAGTACGCCGAAACTGTTGATATCGACCATTGTACAAACCTCCATAAACTTCTTTCCCCATATTATGGAGATGGAACGCCCGTTGTGATTGCTCGGTTTTCCGTTTTGATTTTATTTTTTATTGCAAATATCCGAAAAAATGTTTATTATAAACAGGTATGGCAATATAATAGAGAGGATCCATATTTTGCGGCGGTTTCCTTTGCGCCGGGTCACGGGACCGAACGGTTTTTTCCCCACGGAAGGTGGGGAGCGATTTAACCAAAAACGCTGCGGCTGAATTGGAAACGCTGTCACATTATCTCATTTTAAGGAGCTCAACAAGCATGGATTATCAAGATACTTTATCCAAGGTTAAGAAAATACATTTTGTGGGAATCGGCGGTTCCGGCATGTGCCCGATCGCTGAAATCCTGTACCACCGCGGCTATGAACTGACCGGGTCGGACACCAGCGAGTCCGATACGCTCGCCAGGATCCGTTCCTACGGAATTCCCGTCTCAATGGGTCACAGGCCGGAAAACATAGGCGACGCCGAAATGCTCGTGTACACGGCGGCCGTCAAGGCCGACAACCCGGAGCTTGCCGCCGCCCGCGAAAAGGGAATCCCGGTCGTGGAGCGCTCCGTCATGCTCGGCATGGTGACGCGCCGCTATCCGCACCCGGTGGCGGTTTCCGGCACGCACGGCAAGACGACCACGACCGCGATGATCACCCAGATTCTGCTTCACGCGGGAAAAGACCCCTCGGCCGTGATCGGCGGAAAACTCCCGCTGATCGGCGGGAACGGGCGTGTGGGCAAATCCGGCACCATCGTCTGCGAGGCGTGCGAATATGTGGACACCTTTTTGCAGCTGAACCCCGAAACGTCGATCATCCTCAACATAGACGCCGACCATCTGGATTATTTCGGAACGGTGGAGAATATCATTAAATCCTTTCACCAGTTTGCGCTCCAGACGTCAAAGACGCTCATTGTCAACGGCGACGACGCCAACACCATGAAGGCGGTGGAGGGCATAAAAAATGCGTCCGTCGTTACGTTCGGCCTGAACCCGTCCAACGAGTATTACGCCGACCATATCGCGGACACAAAAGGGGCGAGGGAATGCTTCTCGGTGATGAAAAACGGGGAAAAGCTCGCGGATGTAACGCTGAGTATCCCCGGAAAGCACAATATCTACAACGCGCTGGCTTCGTTTGCCGCGGCGGACAGCATGGGCGTGAAGGCAGACATCATCGCGGAAAGCCTGCACCAGTTTACCGGCGTCCACAGGCGTTTTGAAATCCTCGGCACGTTTGGCGGGATTACGGTCGCCGACGACTTTGCGCACCACCCCACGGAGCTGACGGCGACCCTTTCCGCCGCCATGAAAATGAATTTCCGGCGCGTGTGGGCGGTTTTCCAGCCCCACACCTATTCCAGGACCTACCTGCTTCTGGACGAATTCGCAAAGGCGCTTTCCATCCCGGACAGGGTTGTCCTTTCCGAAATCCTCGCGGTGCGCGAGGAGAACACCTACCATATTTACGCAAAGGATCTGGCCGACAAAATCCCGGGCAGCATATGGTTTAAAACCTTTGAGGAAATCACGGAGTACGTGACCGCCAACGCGGAGGACGGCGATCTGATCCTTACCCTGGGCGGCGGCGACGTTTACAAATGCGCGAACATGATTGTCAAAAAATACAGGGAGCGCTGACCGGCTTTCATCTTGCACATGCCTGTAAATTGTATTATAATATGTATATGTTAATATTATCACATGCATATTATGATTGACCGGACTTTCATTTTTGCAGGGGAGGGATTACAAATGCTGAAAAATCTGTCATTTCTCAACATGTTTCTATGGAATCTTTTTATTATCGGCGTCTGGCATTTGACGGTCTTTCTGGCCGGTGTCAAGCTTCCCCATTCCATTTCCCGGAAGGAGCGTTACGCGCCGAAGGAATGGGAACACGGCGGGCGTTGGTACAGGGATAAATTGAAGATCCAGCTTTGGAAGGACAGGGTGCCGCAGCATATCGGCAAAGACGGCTTTTCCAAAGAGCATCTTACGGATATTTCCATTGATTACGTCGACGAGTTTATTTTTGAAACCTGCAGGGGCGAGTGGGTACATCTGAAAAACTGTATCTGTATTGTCGTTACCATGCTGATCAACCCTTTTTTGGTGGGAATCGTATTTTCCTTTTTGATTATGCTCGGGAACCTGCCCTTTGCCATCATCCAGCGGTACAACCGTTTCCGGCTGCAGATCCTGCGTAAAAAACTCTTACGCGATCTGCGCGCGAACGGAGTGGGGCAGACCGTTACCGCTTGACAAACCAAATGCTTTTTAAAAATCAGCTTTGCCGGAAAACCAGCTCAGCTGGTTTTTGTCTATCTGCCGTTGGGGGGAGCCGTCCGTGAAAAAACAGAATTTTCGCGCTTTTTTGCTTTTGCTTCTGCTTCCGGTCCTTTTACGGATTCCTGCGTATGCCGCTACCGTACCCTATTTTACATACAGCGTGGACAAGCCCTCCGCCGCGCGCGGGGAACTGGTCAAGCTGCAGATCAACGCGGGACAGGTTCCCGACACCGCGGCCGGATTCCGGATGCGGATTAGGTATCACGCCGAAGCGCTCAGCTTTGTCCGTACCGAGACGTCCTCGCAGATCAAAAGCGGGACGATGGTCACAAACAGCGTGTCGAACCCGATCTGCAGCGTATATGTGTGCAATGTGGATCAGGGCGCCGCGCCGCAGCTTTCCGGGAATATCATTTCCTTTGTGTTTCAGGTCAGGGACGGCGCTTCTTCGGGCGATACAGTGATCGACGCGCATATCGACGAAGTCTGCAATTATGCGGCGAAGCAGCTGGATGTGGATATTGAGGAAAACCTGACCGTTTCCATCGAGCCGCCGGAGGAAGAGCCCTCCGACGAGGCGGCGCTTTCCCGTTTGGCCCCGTATAACGGCGAACTGGTGCCGGAATTTTCCCCCGACGTCTATCGATACCGGCTGTCCGTCGGTTACGCGGTGGAGTCAGTGGAATTTTACGCCCGCGCGGAAGAAGGCGGGACGGTCAAAATCAATCGGAAATCCCTTTTCAGGCCCGGCACGGATACGCCCATTGTCGCGACGGTCACTTCCGCCGATAAAACAAATCAGGTGCAGTATGTCGTCCTCGTCAGCCGGGCCGAAAAGCCCGCCGGGGCTGTAGGGCTCAGCTCGGACCCGCCGCGTTCCGCTGGAAAGGCATCCGGGCAGGAAAAAACGGCTTCCAATCAGGCAAAACTGTCCGAAAAGGGAACGGCGGAGACGACGGCGCGGGAGGAAGACGGTTTTTCGGCGGCTGCGGAAGCGGAAAATCAGGCTCAGCCGCAGGCGGCGCCGACGGCTGCCCAGCCCAATGCAGCCGGCTACGGCGGCAGGAATGTTTATATTATCGGGAATCAGATGCCCGTCTATGTTGTTGGAATGCTTACAGCCGCTTTGTGCATACTGCTTGGAATCGCGCTCAGCCTTTATCTGAAAATCAAGCCCAGGGAATAGCGTTTATAAAAAGAAAACGGCCTGACGGCCGCCGTACAAGACAATATTTTACAATGGGAAAGGCCGCTTTTACGGCCTTTTTTCTATGTTGATTCATGGTTTTTCCGCTTGGTGGCTGTAACATCAAAATCTGTGTATACACCCGGCCCTTTTCCCCGATCCACAGGATAACGGATATGGTTATTTTTGCTTTCCGCGCGACATGTACGTCCAGAATATCGCTGAGTCTGCAGAAAAGGTAGATCACGAAAAAAAGCGGTGGATCGTGAAGTGTAAAAAACAGAAAGAGCAGAAGCAGTCCACGCTCCCGTGTGGGGAGCGACGAGGTCACCAATCATGTGCAACGGGACATTATAG
>NZ_JBNLXQ010000019.1:0-42147 GCF_053840905.1 Caproiciproducens sp. | reverse complement strand
CGGCGAGGCACAGTTGAAGGACCTTCCGGATTCGGATGTCAAACCCCATTTGATCTTTGACTCTGTTAAGCAAATCATTCCCTATCTATAATTCTATCGTTCCTCTCTTCCAAGCAGGAGACTATTCCTTTTCTCAAATATGGAGTCATTAAATTAAATTTGGAAAGAGAGAATTTGTTATGAAATACGTTATTGGCATTGATCTGGGAACACAGAGCATGAAGGGTTTACTGGTAAACTCTGAAGGTAAAATTATTGCAGAAGCGGTTTCTGCGCACGATCCTTCTTATCCGAACCCCGGCTGGGCAGAACAGTATGTTCCCGATTGGATTGAATCTCTTAAGAAAGTGATACATAAGCTGCTTTCAGACAGTGGCATTGATCCTGCCGACGTGGGAACGATTGGCCTTGACAGTCAGGTAGACGGCGCTGTGCCAATCGATAAAGAAGGAAACGTCCTGATGAACGCCCCCATTTGGCTGGATCGCCGTGCAGAAGCTCAGTGCCGATCCATTGAGGAGAAGATCTCTTCTGATCGTGTTTTTTCACTGACAGGTTTAAACCTGGATTCTTCACATGTGGCACCTAAGCTCTTGTGGATTAAGGAAATCCATCCTGAAGTTTTTGAAAAAAGTGTAAATATCCTGTTGCCCGGCAGCTATATAGTACACTGGCTCACCGGTGAAAGCTATGTAGACTATTCCAACGCCTCGTCATCTATGCTTTACAACGTGTCGAATAAGTGTTGGGACGACGAAATGGCGGAAGCGGTGGGCATTGACCCTAAAATTATGGGTACTATCGGCGCTGCTGATGATATCGCGGGAACCCTGACCTCCAAGGCAGCGGCAGAGCTGGGCTTGACAAAGAAAACCAAAGTAATCATCGGCTGCGGTGACGAACACGCCGCCTGTGTAGGGGCAGGTGCGATGAAACCCGGTATGGTCTGTGATATTACCGGAACCGCCGAACCTGTGGCGGGCGTGTCAGACAAACCCGTATTCGACAATCTAGGGCATTTGGTTGAAACCCATTCGCACGCGGATCGCCGCTGGTGGCTGATTGAAAATCCCGGTTTTGTTTCCGGCGGATCCACCCGTTGGTTCTGTGACACCATTATCCACGGCTGCTACGACGATATGAATGTAATGGCCTCCGGTGCTCCTATCGGTTCGGACGGAGTAATTTTTCTTCCGTGCATGTCCGGTGCGATGACTCCCCGCTGGAACGGAAATGCCCGCGGCACTTTCGTCGGGCTTTCCTTAAGCCATACCTTGTCCCACCTCTCTCGTTCAGTGTTTGAGGGAATTGCCTTTGGCCTACGGGATAACATTGACCGCTTTGAGGAAATCGGACTGGACTGTTCACAGATCCTTGTCATTGGGGGCGGTACGAAGAGCCCTTTGTGGTGTCAAATAAAAGCGGACTGTCTGGGCAGGACCTTAACCTGTGTTAAAAATTCGGAAGGTGCCGCTATTGGCGCCGCTATGCTGGCAGGAGTCGCCGAAGGATTCTTTGAAAATTTGGACGAGGCTGCTGAGAAAATGGTAGAATTGGGCAATACTTATGTACCTGATTTGAAAAAGAAATCGGCTTACGATGACGCATATGGTGCTTATCGCGATGCTTATGATGCCCTTGAGCCATTTTTTGACAAAACATACAAAGGAAAGTGATTACAAATGCAAGATTCCCGGTTGACAATGGCAGATCCTACTGATCTTGCCACATTGCGTGTGGCACTCAGAGAATCTGATCCGGATTATACTCTTCATCCTATCCAGATGGATTCTATCTTTATTCAGCGTCAGGCACTTGAAATCCTTCCACAGGTTGTCTCTAAACTGACCAATGGTACGGGCAAAAATATTCTTATGGTTACCGACAGCACACCCTATTTTCGGGAAAGTAGCAGCGTGAAAGAAAAGGTATATTTTTTGCTCACTCAGCATTTTCAAGTAGAGTGGCTGGTTATGCACAATGAAACCAAGGATCTGCACGCGGACAATGTGAACAGCAAGATTATTGGAAACGCCCTACAAGGCAAAGACTGCGTAATAGGTGTAGGTGGAGGAACTATTACAGACCTGTGCAAAGATTCCACCCATATGTTTGGCGACGATCTTCCTTTGGTAATCGTTCAAACAGCCCTTTCAGTCAACGCTTTTTCTGACGGTGTGGCTGTTATGCTGAAAAACGGCGTTAAGCGTACAGTAGAAGCACGTTATCCGACTGTGCTGATTATTGACCTTGATGTTGTCCAGCAAGCCCCGCCGGAAAGGAATTTGGCAGGCTACGGTGACTTGATGGCGACATGGACGGCCCCCGTGGATTGGTATCTATCCCATGTTATCGGCATGAACGCAAATTATCATGAATCTCCATCAATTATTTTGCGCCCTCAGCTCCGCGAACTGATGAAGAAGTCCGACCGCCTTGCTAAGATGGATCGGGGAACCCTGTCGTTACTCGCCCGTGTGCTGACACTGAGCGGACTGTCCATGGGAATCGCGGGTGAATCATCTCCTGCTTCCGGTACAGAACATATTATCAGCCATCTGATTGATATGTCGGCGGATTCCCGCGGAAAAAATGTCGCATTCCACGGTGCTCAGGTTGCAGTCGGAGCTATTATGACCTCAATCGCCTGGGATTTCTTCTTAAAGGAATTCGACCCTTCCAAAGTGGATATTGACCGTTGCTTCCCCGGTCATGAGGAAATGAAGCCAAAAGTCTATGCAGCATTCTCATGGCTGGATAAAGATCAACACGCCGCTTCCGAATGCTGGAGTGATTATGAAAAAAAATTGACCAAATGGCATTCGGCTCAGGAAAGTTTTCGCTCTTTTTTGAATAATTGGGATTCCTTTAAAGAAGAAGCGGAAAAAAAGACTCTTTCACCCGAATATCTCTGCGAATGTATGCATACCGCAGGCGCACCCACCAGGTACAGTCGACTTACTCCGGAGATTGATGCCAAAACCGTCCGATGGGCAATGAATAACTGTCACCTTTTCCGCAACCGTTTCACGCTGTCTGATCTTCTCTATTTTTTGGGCTGGTGGGACGAAGCGTTCGTGGAACGTATTCTGGACCGGGCTGAGACACTGGATGCAGGCCTTTAGCAATAGGGCAGGAATGTTGATTCAAAAAGATTTATCCAAAGCTTCAATCTGCGAATAACGCATCCTTATTGAAGCGATTGTATGAATTTTCTGTTTACGATCTTAAGATTATTCCAGGCAATAAGAATTTTATTAAACACGCCTTCCCTTCTACCTTCCCTTTTCCTTCTGCCGCAAGAACAACGTATATTTACGTGATTTTGCGGCAGAAGATAGACAAAAAGCACGCATGGAGGGGGTTCCTCGCAATCATCCGGAACCTTTTGCGCCGTTCTTGCTCCATCATTTGCTTCAAGCCTCTTGTTTCAGCAAAGTATTTTCCATCTGGCTGGCTTGTTCGGATCGGCATAAATTCAGAACATACTTGCTTAGAGTCCACTGGGAATCATAGCGTTTTATGACTCTCCGGCGATTTAAGCAGCCCTTTACGCCAGCGAATGGTAACCATCAGATAAAAATAAGGTCGGTCCGCGACGCCGAACTACGGACTGCAAAAAAATGAAAAAACGCCAATATTATTCTGAAGAGTAATATTGGCGTTTTTTGTACATTAGAAATCTGCATGATTTGGCTAGAACACCCTGTATCCCTACGGGACAGAATACCCGAAGCGGCTCCAGAAATGGCGCCAGTACGAGTCCGGGTGAAGGAAGCAGCGTTTTATATGGGATCCGATCACATCAATCAGCCGTCTCGCGGTCGGGCTTGTTCCGCAGGCTTAACAACATCGTAACGGCACTGTACAGAACAACTGCGGCAACAACCCACTGGAGTACGCTGATGTTAAGACTTTTTACGACGAACACAGCGATCAGTACCCCTACAACGCCGAATGTAGAGGTAAGGAATGTAAGTTTTCTGGAATAATTCTTCAGCTTCACGAACTGCATACTTCCCACGGGAACAGAGAAGGTGCAGGCCCCCATCATGACTGGAAAAGCCACGGAAGGATTCAGTCCCAATGCATAAACCGTGGCCATTGTCAGGGCATAAGAGCCAATACCGATATTGTTCAGTGCTCCGTACAGCATGGACAGTATGCCAAGTATCACCAATTTGAATCCGGTCAGATTGGTAGCCGTCCCGCCAGTGGGATAAATGCCGGTTTTGCCTGCAAGAATCAATGCGGCAGCGGCTAAGAGGCCTCCAATAACGAATTTTTTGATTGTCTCCGCCGGCGCTTTGGCCACAAATCGAGGACTGACATAAGCGCCGATCACCTGTGCCACAATAGGGACGACGAGCGTCATGAGGCCTACATCGATTGTGGATATATAGGCGAGCGCCATCACCGAGACCGGAATCACGCATTGAGTATTCATCGTTCCGGGCAGTTTTTTATCGCTGACCCATTTCAGCTTCGGATAAAGGGAAGCGCTGATGGCAAAATCGGAAATGCCGAATGTTGAAAGAAAATACATAACGAGAGATGAAATTGCCTGAACTACCAGATTCCCATTCTCCTGGAACGCTTCACTCCAATGCGTAATCAGGTCGCGTAAAAACAAGATCAGAAAAGCGCCGTTAACAATAATAACGAGGGCGAGAAGAGTTTTGACAACCATAGACAGGCCTCCTTATTTTAGATGTGGTGTACAACATGATACATCTGAAATCGTAATATGCTTGCCATACTGTTCTTCTTTGGGAAGTTCCCCAATTTTGTTTTAACACTTGGAGTAACAACTGTAAAGGAATGGAATTGCTTCTTTATATTTCCTATTTTGTCATATTGCAAAAAAGTATAAAATGTCCATTAATCGCAAAGCGGAGAATAGAGCGACAACGGAAGAAAGTTGAATTGGATTGGCGCACTATTTGTATCCCGGATGGATATAGCTGCGCAGCCCTCCTAATCATGGGTTCTCAAAATTCCCGGGCAAAACAACGCATGAATAAACAAGGCAAAAATAAAAATTGGAAATATGCTGAATTTTTGCGCAGCCATTTGTTTAAGTATACAAAAAAAATGAAGTTAATGTTAGTTTATTGACAAACAATATTCATGCAATTATACTATGTATGTTGTCGGACAACATACATAGTAAAGGAGAGACAATTATGAATGACAAGATTATGATCTATGTGATGCTTGCAGCCATCGTACTAATTAATATGATCTTTATCGTTCGCTTTGTGCTTGATTTTATCAAGCACAAAAAAGAAACCTTTCAGGAAAAAGGAAGCAATCTGTTCTACATTATTCTCGGATTTATTACGATGATTTGTGCCACTTTCGGCGTATCCGACTATGCGATCAATACGGTCGTGTATCACAAGACGGGATACGTTGAAGACAGGCTGATCCCGCCTACACTCAACACTGAATGCACAATTCCCCTCATGTTCATGGCTTTGATTTACATACAGTCCATTGAATGTGATATTATCACGCTGATTGTCCTGATCATTGCGCAAATGATCGGTTCGGCGTTAAGCCCCAGAATCGTAGCGAAGCTTCCCGCTTCTACGATCCGCTGGTCCATGGGAATCGGTTTGGGAATTGCCGCTGTTCTCGTTTTTTTGGGCCAGATCAATGTTCTTGCCACCGACGGAAATCTTACGGCACTTACCGGTTGGAGACTTGCTGTTGCCGCTGTTGCTTTGTTTATCTATGGCGCAATCAACAATATCGGCATTGGTGCCTACGCTCCGACGATGGCCACCATCTATGCGCTGGGTATGAGCCCCCTGGTTGCATTTCCCATTATGATGAGCGCCTGTACAGTTTCTATCGCGGTAGGTTCCGCAGAGTTTGTACGGCTGAATAACTACGCCCGTAAGCCCACCTTTTGGTTCGCGATTTTCGGTTCTATCGGGGTGTTCTGTGCCGCATATCTGATCAAGAGCCTCAATGTGTATGCGATTAAATGGATCGTTATGGTTGTGATTCTCTTTGCGTCCTATAGCCTTATTTCCAAAGAACTTCAATCTTTGAAAAAGAATGCAGCTTGAAATAATCGCAATATGTTTCACATCGTTTTTCTGCAACCTAACGATATACCAGCAGGTTTCCTGTCTCCCTTTGTCTGTAGACCCGCTATTTTGTATGACTTGTTAGAACAACAGGGCTTTATACGGTAGCCTTTCCCAAATCACCGTAAATCTATATTTATAAGGAAGTATGACACTATGCTTGATAAGAAAGTAATATTTATTGGAGGAGGCAACATGGCTGAGGGAATTATCCGCGGCCAGATCAACAACGGTGCGATTGATGCGGGAAACATTTTCGTGTATGACGTCATTCCTGAACGTGTGGAGTATCTGGAGAACACCTATAAGATTAACGGCGCATCTGATATGAAAAGCGCTGTAGAGAAAGCAGATATTGTTTTTATGGCTGTGCGTCCGCAGCATGCGGACGGTGTGCTGCAGGATATCAGGAAATGGCTCAATTCCAACACACTGGTGGTATCTATCTGCGCCGGCATTACCCTTGATAAAATACAGAATATGCTGGGTGAGAAAAGCCGAATTGCGAGGATCATGCCTAATGTTCTTATAGAAGCTCAACATGGTTATAGCGGTGTCTGTGTCAACAGCAAGGTCAACGATGAGGACAAAAAGGCAATTGAGTGTATGCTCAATGCCTTGGGACAGACTTTATTTATCAGCGAGTCTCTGTTCGATGAATTCACCGCATTCAGCTGTGCAGGCCCCGCTTACGTCCTGTATTTCCTGACTGCGCTCATCGACGCCGGTGTCCAATCCGGGTTTTCAAGATCCGACGCCCGAAACATGGCCGTCGAAAACCTGATTGGTTCCGCACTGATGACGCAAAAAACCGGAAAGCATCCTTATCAGATTACCGATACGATGACGTCTCCCGCGGGCGTAACGATAGACGGGCTCAAGGTGCTCAGCGAAACCGGCATGCATGGAATCGTTATGGAATGTGTGAAGCAGGCAGTAAAAAGAGCGCATGAGCTTTCATGATCCGCAGGAAAAAGGAGAGCTGGCGATGAATTTTACAAATGCGATACGGGTTGTAGATACCCACACAGTCGGACAGGACACCAGAATCATTGTCGGGGGTATTCCTGTGCTGAAAGGCAGCAGCATGATGGAAAAGAAACAATACTTTATGGATAACTATGATGAAATACGCCGTTTGACCATGCTTGAGCCCAGAGGGCATGCGAATATGTTTGGGGCTATCCTGACCGAACCCACTGTTGCCGACGCAGACTATGGAATGCTGTTTATTGATGGGGAAGGATGCCTTAATATGTGCGGACACGGCACCATAGGAGTCGCGACGATGCTTGTGGAGACCGGAATGGTGAGAGTCACGGAGCCTTTCACGGAACTGACGCTGGAAGCTCCGGCAGGTCTGATACGGGTCCGCGTCAAAGTGCTGAACGGCCATGCTGTGGAAGCCTCTTTTCAGAATGTGCCTTCCTTCCTATATGCTAAGGACGTTTTTTTGGATGTACCGGATTTAGGCCGGGTATGCCTTGACATCGCCTTCGGCGGCAGCTTTTTTGGAATTGTGAATCAAAAACAGCTGGGGATAGAGAATATCTGTCCGGAAAATGTACCGGATATCGTTCCCCGTGCGCTTGCGCTGATGCGATGTGTCAACGAGCATGTTCAGGTACAGCATCCGTTGCTTCCCATCAATAAAGTCGAACTGATCGAAGTATACGGACCTCCGAAAACGCGTGGCGTTGATGTGCAGAACATTGTTGTCTTAGGGCATGGAGAGGTGGATCGTTCTCCGTGTGGAACGGGAACCTGTGCCAAGGTCGCAACGCTTGTCGCCCGTGGCAACCTGGAGTTGGGACAGGAATTTGTTCACGAGAGCGTTTTGCGCACCAGTTTTAAAGCGAAAGCGCTGGAAAAGGTTAAGATCGGCGAATTTGACGGAATCATTCCCGAAATCACGGGAAGCGCTTATATTACCGGTTTTAATCATCTGGTAGTGGACAGAAATGATCCGCTGAAATATGGATTTGTTTTATAAAAACATTTGGTTATGTGCGGTGGTAAAGATCACCGCACATTTTTTATATCGATGACTTTATCTTCGATGGATACTGGACGTGTTTGTCCTGCCTCTATTGCAGATTGGGTTAACTTGTTATAATATATAAGATAACGATTATTTCATATTTTGCGGTGTACCTGGGACCATTGTTTTGCGTCTGCCGTAAAAATTATAGATGAAATTGGAGAGATAATTTATGCATGAGAGCGACAAAAAACTGTTTTCAGAGATTGCTGCAGTCTCCAATTGCGGCTTTGCAAATATGCTCGCTGAAAATTTAGCTCAGATGATTTTACGGCAAAAGCTGCCGGCAGGATATGTGATGCCCAACGAAAATGAATTGTGTAAAATTCTATCGTTGGGTAGAAGCACCCTGAGGGAGGCTTACAAAGTTCTGGATACCCTTGGCTATATCACCAGAACGAAAAGTGGAACAGTGGTTAACGATGTACGTTCACTGGCCCTGAACGGAGCGTTCGACACCTCGCTTAAACTATCACATCTGGAGGAGTTGACTGAATTCATTACTCTTCTTGAGCCGCAGGCCGCATATTTTGCGGCAATGAGGGCAACCCCGGAGGAAATAACTGAAATTGAAAAGGAAATGAAAATCTGCGCTCTATATAACGGGGACACGCAGCTGCTGGAGGAACATAATCGAAGCTTTCATCAAAAGATCAGATGTGCTGCCCATAACTGCACTTTGACAAGCGCAATTGCCGCAAGCTTCAGCGCCTTCGATGAATTTATCGTAAAACCGGTGTACCGGAAGGATACTCAAACCAATGCTTTTCTGGACAACTGCATTCAGCAGCATCAGGAACTATTTGACGCTATTGTTTCCCATGACGGGGAACGAGCCAAATCCATTGCGTTGGAGCATCTGATGGGTGATATTGACTTGGCACGTGAAGGATCAGAAAGGGCTTGAATGGTTAATGGACACTTTACACTGATGTATTTTAATTCGAAGGTGAATTTCAAAGCTTGCTGATTTTATTTCCTATCCTGCGTAGTCTGGCTCAAATCGTTGAAAATCATAAAACCGCTGCTAAAATAGTATTCAGTCGATCATAAAAATTTTATTTAGGATTCGTCCTTTTGCTTTATAAAAGGACGAATCCAAAAGCGGGGAGGAATTTCAATGTACACCGAAAAGTTTGACTTGACAGGCAAAGCAGCCATTATTACAGGCGGGAATAAAGGTCTCGGTTCCCAAATCACCATTGCTCTGGCTGAGGCGGGCGCCGATATTGCGGTTGTTGCCCGCGGCAGCTGTGAAGCAGTTGAAAAAGTCGTACAGGAGTGCGGTCGAAAATTTCTGGGCATTACCGCCGACCTTTCGGACCCCGGTTGTGCTGACACAGTAATCAACCGGGTGCTGGCCGAATTTGGTCACATTGATATTTTGGTAAATAACGCCGGAACCACGATCCGAAAGCCCGCACTGGAATACTCTCCCCAGGAATGGGACGCCATTCTGGATCTAAACCTGAAATCTCTGTTCTTTTTGTCTCAGCGGGCCGCTGCAGAATTCATCCGGCAAGGCGGCGGTAAAATCATATCGCTCGCAAGTCTTGTTTCTTTTCAGGGGGGGATGAATAACTTGCCTTATGTAGCGTCCAAATCCGCCGTAGCGGGGATTACTAAGACGATGGCAAATGAATGGGCGAAGTACGGCGTCCAGGCAAATGCTATCGCTCCCGGTTTTATGCGTACGGATCTGACCGAAGAGGTATACCATAACAAAGAGCGCAGCCGCCAAATCAATGAGCGGATTCCCGCAGGGCGCTGGGGAACCCCCGAGGATGTGGGCGGTATCGCGATTTTTCTGGCATCGGCCGCATCGGACTATATTAATGGTGTTACGATTCCGGTGGATGGAGGGTGGTTGGGCAATTAACCTTTGTCGTAATTTTAGAAATTTGTAATACTTAAAGAGTAGGCCCGTAAAAGCGTATTGCGCTTTTACGGGCCTACTCTTTTCTTTAGCGAAAAACAGCTGTCAGCTGTTATATAGAGGCTACAAGGCAAAATAAGAAACACAGCGAACAAGACAGTTAATCGACTGAATTCCAATAACGCGTTAAACTAATGACAATCTGGTACAAATAGCTTCTGTTGAAACCTTAAAACATTAAATTGAAAGGAAGATGAGAATAAGTGGATGGAAACAAGATGCTCGACAAGCTCATTGTCATGTTAACACACAATGACCAGACTGTGCAAAATGCCCAAGAAACGTTTGATGCGTGCCAGGATCTCCCGGTTAAAAAGTGGGGATTCAAAGATGTCGGATTGGCGCCCGATAAAATGACCGCTTTGTGTCAGTCTATGAAAAGAGCTGGGAAAGAAACATTTTTGGAGGTCGTTACTTATACCGAAGCGGGATGTTTGCGTGGCGCTAAGCTGGCGGTGGAATGCGGCTTCGATTATTTGATGGGGACGATTCTGTATGACAGCGTTGTGAAGTATGCCAGGGAAAACGGACTAAAGTATCTTCCGTTCGTGGGCGATGTAAGCGGCAGCCCCTCTGTCCTGAAAGGTTCTGTACAAAGCATGGTAGAACAGACAAAAGCGTATCAGGCGAAAGGGGTTTACGGGGTTGACTTGTTAGGCTATCGCTATGTTGACGGTGATCCCGAAAAATTGAGTGCGCAGTTTATTGAGAACAGCCCGCTTCCGACTGTACTGGCGGGTTCTATCGCCAGTATTGATCGCTTACGGAAAGTTCAGGAGATGAATCCCTGGCTGTTTACCATGGGATCGGCCCTGTTCAAAGCGGACTTTGTACCGGGGGGCAGCGTGCGTCAGAATCTGTCCAAAGTTGTAGAAATTCTCGAGTCTATGTAAATTCAACGATCTATTTTAAGGAGGAAATTATTATGGAAAAACCAATTACATTGAAGGGCATTTTCCCGGCATTGGTGTGCAGCTTTGATGCAAATAATCACCTTGATGAGGAAGCGATCCGTGAAAATATCAGGTTTGCCCTGGATAATGGGTGTGCTGGTGTTGTTGCCAACGGCTCTACAGGTGAGGCAATTAACCTGAGCCGCGAAGAGAAGAAGCGTGTGGCCGAGATCAGCGTTGAAGAGTGCCATGCCCGCGGCAAGAAAGTCATCAGCGGCTGTGGCGGCCCCACTACTTCCGCCACACTTGAATTGGTTAAGGACGCTTTGGAGGTCGGCGTAGATGCTGGCCTGGTCATTACCCCGTTTAACAATATCCCCAATCAGAACGGCCTGATTGCGCACTACAGTCAGGTAGCCTCTCTCGGTTTGCCGATTATTCTGTATAATATTCCATCACACACAAGTGTGAACATCGATATGGATACCTTCAATAAATTGATTCAATTGCCGAACGTGATCGGCATCAAGGAGTCTTCCGGTAACCTGTATATGATGGCGGAGATTGTCCGCAAATACGGCACGGATATTACCATCTTCACCGGCTGCGACGAGTTGACCCTGCAGATCTTCTCAACCGGCGCAAGTGCGGCGGTTCTGGCTCTTGCCAATATTGCCCCCGCCGAGGTGGTCTCCATTCTGGAGAACGTGCAGGCCGGAAAGCTCGATAAGGCCCGCGAGACGTATTATAAGTTGCTGCCGATTGCACACGTGATCAGTGCGGATGAGAATTTTCCCGCTACGGTCAAGGAAGCTGTTTCTCAGCTCGGCCATCGCTGCGGTGCGGCCCGTCTTCCCATTATCCCCTGCTCGGAACAGGAGAAAAAAGAAATCCATGACGCTCTTGCGTATGCCGGTCTGCTTAAGTAAGCATACAGAAGCATAAAGGCAATTTTGGGTGGTTCGCTATAGCTGAAGCTTCGCGTATTTGTTTTGAATCCAGACGCCGACGGTTCTGCTGTCTGGATTCCTGATGAAAACGAAATCCGTATGGGTTTCTCAAGATAGGATTTTTTGGAGGACTATATTATGTATGTGGTAAAAAAGAGCGCTGCCAAAGTTTCGCTGGACGGCCCCGAGGTTTGCCGTGACTATTGTCGTACGGAAAAGCTGTGGTTTGGGTCGTCGGCTTTGCTGCCTGGGCAAACCGGCGGAATCGATCCTGGGCACACTGAAAGTAAAGAGGTTTTCTTTGTCAGCCGTGGGGCGGTCATTATGAGAAACCCGGCTACAAACGAATGCTTTGAACTTCAGGAAGGCGATATTCTCATGGTAGAAGAGGGCGAGCCGCACGAACTGACGAATATTGGCATGGAGCCGGCCGTTATCACATGGTGCGGGGCTCCGAATCCATAAAGCTGTGTAAGTCGCCTTTTCCGTTGATTGCCTATCTTAAAAAAGGAGGAATAAACCAACTATGAATAAGTCTAAAATCGGCATTGTGGGTGTTTGCAGCCATGTTGAAAGCGGCGCCCAACGCTATGAAGAACTGATGACTAAAGCTGAAAAAGCGTTGAAAGACGTTGGCCTCGATGTCGTTGTGGCCGATCGGGCCGTTTATTCTGCGACCGAGGCACTGACTGCCTGCGACCAGTTCAGGACAGCCGGAATCGAATCTCTGGCGGTCATGGACGTCACCTGGGTATGTGATTCTCTGAAATACGTTTTCATCCATGAATTAAAGGTTCCTACCGTCTTTTGGGCCGTGCCGTATACGGAAACCTTTTCCATCGGATGTATCCAGAATTTCGGCTCTGTTCTGCATACAAACGGGATTCACTATGAATATGTTTATGGTCTTCCCTCGGATCATACGGTGATAGAAAAGATTCGGAAAGTCGCACTGGCGGGTCAGATTATCAAAAAGGTCTCCACCCTGCGTGTTGTCCTGCTCGGCCCGCGCCAGACTTGGCGTGTGGCCGGCCCACAGGATATGACTCTTGAAGAATGGGAATTCAGTGAAACACTTGGACCCACACTGCTGCATATGGAAATGGAAGAAATTATCGAAGCGGCAAAGAAGATTCGCGACGAAGAAGCAAAAGCCACACTGGATTCGTTAAAGGGACGCACCGGAAAATATCTGTGCGATCAGGAATGTATGCTGTGGGCGGCAAAGGTTTACACGGTTACAAAACAGATGATGCAGTCCAATGGAATAGACGTTGTGGCTGCGGAATGTTATCCGAACTACGGCGGTCTGATGAACCAGCCCAGCAGCTGGATCGAAGATGACGGATATATTCTGGATACGGAGGGCGATATCGCCCATGCAGTTATAAAGTACATCCTGAACCTGGCTGCACAGGGCGGCTGTTGCGCGCTTGGTGAAGTGGGAAGTTATGATGACGAAAAGGACTTCCTGTCTATCGCTCATGAGGGAAGCGCGCCCGCGTCTTTGGCGGAAAGCCTTGAGAAGGTACAGGTTTCTCCTGAAGGGGATATGGGCTGTTTTGTCGGCTTGCCTCTGAAGAGTATGAGCAAATGCACGGTGTGCGATATGCAGGGATCGGCAGGAAATTATCAGCTTATGATCGCAACGGGTGAAATATTACCTTCTACGCATGAAGAGTGGGTGACAGGCGGCGAGAAGCTGTTGGTTAAGCTTCGGATTGATGGCGCGAAGCCCAGTGCCGTGCTCGACAGGATGATGGAAGCCGGTTTACACCATCACCTTGTTATCAAAGAAGGCGATTATGCGGAATTGCTGCAAATTGTCTGTAAATACATGGGAATCAAAATTATCGCTATTTAAAAAACGCTATTTACAACCTTCCCTTTTAATGCCCGGCATCCGGATACTGTTAGTATGGATGCCGGGCATTTTTATAAGAATAGGCCCGGAGACTTCCTGTTTGATCATCCGAAGTCCGGAAGATGCCATAAATAGCAAGATGAGAAATCACGATTCAAGGCGGCAAAAGTTTAAGTCTGTTTTTCGGTCAGGCGGAAGCTTTCTGAAAATGCTGTATGCGGCCATGTCAGACATTTTTTATTCCCGCACATATCAAATTTTCAGGGTGCCGCCAAAACAAATCCCTAAACTCATGCAAAATAGGAAATGCGATAGGCAAGTATGTAAATTTACTGTTCCTTCGGTCTATGTTAAAATACACATAAAAGGTGGTGAATGTATGAAATATTTAGTTGGTTTGGATTTAGGGACAACGGCACTGAAGATTGCTCTTTTTGAAAAAAATGGGAATCTCTTGGCTGTATCCACGCAGGAATACGACCTGATTACGCCGAAGGTCAACTATGTGGAGGAGGATGTAGAAGTTTACTGGAGCGCCTTTTACAATGGGCTCCAGGATATCAAACGTCAGCATGACGTAAGGAGCGGCGACTCGATCGCCTTGGCCATTTCTGCTCAGGGAGAAACCTTGGTTTGTTTGGGCGCTGACGGGAAGCCCCTTAGAAATGCGATTGTATGGATGGATAACCGGGCCGGCGCGGAAGCGAATGAGCTGGCTTCCCACTTTGGCAATGAGACCTGCTACAAAGTGACCGGCCAAGTCAGCTTCGAGCCCTGCTGGCCGGCTTCAAAGATTCTGTGGCTTAGAAACAAAGAACCTGAAATATTCACACATACGGAAAAATTCCTGTTGCTGGAAGATTACTTCATCTACAGAATGACGGGGCTCTGTGCAACGGAAGGATCGCTGGTATGCTCCTCGACTTACTGGGACATCATTAACAAAACCTACTGGCAGGAGATGCTGACGTACTTGGGAATCCGGGAATCCCAACTGGCGCCTGTGCGGGAATCCGGGGAAGTCGTGGGGAAAATGCTCCCGGAGGTAAGTGCGGCGCTCGGCCTCTGCGGGGACGTTACGGTTTGTACGGGGGCGCTGGATCAGGCGGCCGGAGCAATCGGCGTAGGAAACATCCGTGAAGGAATGTTTTCGGAGAACATTGGTTCCGCGCTCGCGATCTGCGCTCCGGTATCAAAGCCCACATTTGACCCTAACCGGTTAATGCCCCTGCACTACTTTGCCATACCGGACATGTATATGATGCACACCTTTACTACCGGTGGAATGACACTGCGCTGGTTCCGCGACAAGTTCTGCCAGGATGAAATGACGGTCGCTTCTTTGATGGAAGGCAGCGATTACTATCTGATGGATCGGGAGGCGGAAAAAATTCCGGCGGGTTGCGAAGGTCTTTCCATGTTGCCTCACCTCTCTGGTTCGCTGGCTCCGGATGTAAATGCCAAGGCCAAAGGCGTATGGTTCGGGATAACGCTCAAACATACCAAAGCCCATTTTATCCGCTCTATCATGGAATCTGTGGGCTATATTCTTCGGCGCAACATCGAGACGCTGGGGAATATGGGGATTTCGGTGAACGAGATTCGCTCACTGGGCGGCGGCTCCAACAGTCCGCTTTGGAATCAGATTAAGGCAGACATCACCGGCAAGCGCCTTGTTACGATGCAGTCCAAAGAGGCCGCCTGCTTGGGCGCGGCAATTCTGGCTGGGAAGGCCACCGGAATTTTCAGCAGCCTGGAAACCGCAGTGGACAGCATGGCTCTGGTCAAACAGTCTTTTGAAGCGGATGAAGTCAATTGTGCCGTCTACGACACAGGTTATGAGATGTACTGCAAGCTGTTCGCCGATCTGCGAAGCGCATTTGAGCTTACTTGATTCCATGCTTTTGAAGCCTTACAATCAGAGTTGACATTAACTGGAAAGGAGGAAAACAAAATTATGGATCGTATTGATTCCGCTATGAGACAAATCAGTCAGGGTGTATATATCTTAGGCGTAAAAACCGAACACAGGGAAAACCTCATGACCGCCGCATGGCTGACCCAAATTTCCGACCATCCTAATACGCTGCTGGTAGCAGTTGCAAAGTCGCATTATACTGCCGCCCTGATCGAAGTGGCTGGCGCTTTTTCTGTAAGCATTCTGGCGGCTGGTCAAGAAGACGTGGCAAGAAAATGTGGTTTTGTATCCGGACGTGACGTCGACAAGCTTGACGGTATTGAAATTACGCGGTTCAATTCCGGCGCTCCGCTGATTGTGGGCGCTGCTGCACATTTGAACTGTCAGTTGACTACCGAGATCGATGTCGGGGATCACATGCTGTTCGTAGGCGGTGTGACAGCGGCAGAAGTCTTTGAAAGACAGCCGTTGATTTATCACAACGACGACTATTTCGGCTGAGGATTCAGAGAAAATCTTCTCTGGGAAACATGAAAGGAATGAATTTGATGGAATACAAAGGCGGCCATCCATTTTATGGGGATGCGATCGGGATTTTGATGCTTGATATGGGAGCGCCTCTTGTACCGGGTAACGTCGGAAACGCCTATTCCTACAACTTCCCCGTACGGTTCAAGGTGCTTAAGGGGGTACCTTCAGACTGGTGGTGCGACGATATCGGCCCGGATGACAGCAGGTGCAGGATATTCATAGATGCCGCCAAAGAATTGGAAGCGGAGGGCTGTAAGGCAATTACCTCCGGCTGTGGCTTTTTTGCCATTTATCAGCAGCGCACCGTCGCGGAAGTGAATATCCCGGTTTTCACTTCGCCGTTGCTGATGGTACCCATGTTATCCCGAATGATTGGTCCCGATAAAAAGGTGGGCATCATTACCGCGGGCGGCTCCCATCTTTCGTCCGGAACCTTTCTGAAGAGCGTTGGCATTGATGCGTCGACCCCGTTTGTGATAGGTGGTATGGAGCACTCCCCGGAATTTTACAATGTGCATGTAACGCAAAACAAAAATACAATCAACGTACAGCGTATGGAGGAAGAAGTGCTGCAAGTTGCGAAAGATCTGCTGAGAAAGAACCCTGATATCGGTGTGTTTTTGTTTGAGTGCAGCGACCTGCCGCCTTACGCTCAAAGAGTTGCGAGGGAAACCGGCTTGCCAGTGTTTGATTTTATCAGTTTGGCGCATTTGGTATATCGCGCGATTGCTCCCGTAAAATATCCGGATTTTATCGGATAGTATAAAGGCTCCCATGAGGGAGCCTTTATCAAAAATAAAAAGGAGTTGAGTTGTTATGAAAAAAGGCAAGCTTTTCTGTATGGGCGTATTCCTTTTAAGCGTTATGGTCATCCTCAGTGCATGTAATGGTTCCGCTGGCCAATCCAAGCAGAGCACCGCTGCCGCTGGAGATACTACGAACGATACGATCAAGTTTGTCTTGGCGGGCCCTCAAACCGGCGATGCGGCCAACCAAGGCATCCAGCAAAAAGAAGGGGCTCAGCTCGCGGTCGACGAAATTAATGCGGCCGGCGGGGTGAAAGGCAAAAAATTGGTGATGGAGGTTATGGACGACCAAGCCAATCCAAACCAGGCAACTTTAGTAGCTCAAAAAGTGATAAACGATGCCGATATTCTTGCGGTTGATGGTCACGATCAATCCGGATGTTCGCTGTCCGCATTGCCGATTTATCAAAAGGTGAATATGCCGGTTATTTCGCCCTTAAATACCAACCCAACCATTTGTGAACAGGGTTTCAAAAATTATTTCCGCATTATTTCCAGCGACTCTGTGAATACCAAAAACCAGGTATATATGGCTGTAAAGGAATTGGGATGCAAGAAGCCCGGCTTGATTTGGGAAAACAGCGACTACGGATCAGGCATGAGGGACGTAGCCATCAAAACCCTTAAAGATGAGTTTGGGATCACGCCTGCGGGGGATGAAAGCTATGTGGCCAACGTTGACCGCGACTATTCTGCACAGATTACTAAATTCAAGGCGAACGGCGTCGACGCGATATTGGTGTTGGGAGAGTATACTGCGACGGCCTTGGTTGTAAAGCAGAATATAGCATCGGGCTTAAATGCGAAGATCGTCGCCGCCACTGGCAGCTCTAATCCACAATTCATTAGAATTGCCGGAGCAGACGCTGAGGGCGCCTATGTCATGACTTGTTATGACCCTAACGACCCACGTTCGAAGCAGGCTGATTTCACGAAAAAATTCGAAGAGACCTTCCACGATCAACCGGGCGAGTGGGCAGCCCACAGCTACGATGTTGTCTATTTAATCAAAGCGGCCTATGAAGCCGGCGGCACCACAAGGGATACTCTGATCACCGCGCTCCATAACCTCAAGGGCTTTGAAGGGGTGACTGGTCTGATCGAGTTTAATGACAAAGGAGACGTCCCCAACAAAAAAGTCTCGGTGATGAGGGTTGAAGGCGGCAAATTCGTCACTTATGTTCCCGAAAATTTCTAAAATAAAACCCGGAAAGATAACTTTATATCAAAAAAGGGGAAAATGGCGGGCTTTACGCCTGCCGATTTCCCTGCTTTAACAAAAAACCATATGGGAAGCAGGGTGAATAAAAATAATGTTACTACAATATATCATCAATGGCCTTAGTATCGGCAGTGTGTATGCAATCATTGCGATAGGTTATAACATGGTGTACGGCATATTGGAATTGCTGAACTTCGCGCATGGCGATGTATACGCAGTGGGCTGTTTTCTTACATTCGCCATGATTACGGGCGGCTTTAACCCGTTTCTGGCAATTCTGACCGGTGTGATCGCGGGATACCTCCTCAACGTAATTGTCGAGCGGTTCGCCTATCGGCCGGTGCGCTTTTCGGGACGCGTTACGCCTACGATTACTGCGGTGGGTATCGCATATATTGCCAGAAACTTTATCACGGGAATCTGGGGTCCCCAGACCTATCCGTTTAGTGTGGGTATCCCTAACCAAAGTTGGAAGATTGGAAACGTGGTAATGGGTTCCCTGCAGATATACATTTTGATTATCGCCGTTGCACTGATGGCGGCTATCACCTTCCTGCTCAAACATACAAAGATCGGACAATCCGTGATTGCCATTTCGCAGAGCATTCCGACAGCCTCGCTGATGGGTATTCCAGTCAACCGCATTATTTCCGTGGTATATGGAGCAGGCGGCGCATTGGGTGTGATAGGCGGAATCCTGTTCTGTTCTTATTACAATGACATATTTGTGGGTATCGGTTTTGCACTTGGGACAATGAAAGCGTGGATGGCCTCAATCGTAGGTGGCGTTGGCAGCCTGAAGGGCGCCATCATCGGTGCTATATTGCTGGGACTTGTGGAAAGTCTGGTGGCGGGGTATATCTCTACCACTTACAGAGATGCCATTGTCTGGGGCATCCTGATCCTGTTGGTATCAATCAGACCCATGGGATTTTTCCCGGCACAGATTTCCGAGAAAGTGTAAGGTGATGGTAATGTTGAATCAAATTAAGAAACATCGCGCTCTCTCCTACATAGCTCTTCTTATTATTTTCGCTGCCATACCTAATTTTATTAAAGACGACTATGTGATACGCATTATAAACATGTGCATGATTTATTCTATCGTTGCGCTGTCCATTAACCTGATTGTAGGAATTTCAGGTCAATTGGATATGGGGCGCTCTGCGTTTTTGGGGGTGGGAGCCTACGCCTCGGCCCTGTTGTCCAAAAACCTTGGCGTTCCCTTTCTGCCAGCCCTGATTCTGTCTGGACTTATATGCGCGGCTACTGGTTGGTTTCTGGGGTTTCTGTGCCGCAAGTCCACTTTTGACTATCTGACACTGATCACGATTGGATTTAATGCAATCTGTCAGTTGCTTTTTCTGAACTTGCATAACATTACCGGAGGCGCCATGGGAATCCGCGGGGTACCGAGTGCCAGCATTTTTGGCTTTCAGCTTGACACCAGCCTGAAATTTTTCTATTTTGCGCTGGCACTGCTGATTCTGTCTTATGCCGGAATACAGTTTATTATTAAGTCTAAGTGGGGCAGGGCATTTGCAGCGCTTCGTGACGATCCGATTGCAGCTGCATACTCAGGTATTCGAGTGGAGAATTATAAGGTGCTCTGTTTCGCAGTGGCCTCCTTTTTTACCGGTATCGCGGGCTCAGCATTGGTGCATTACACCACCTATGCAAGTCCCTACAACTACACATTGGATGAGTCTATCTATGAACTTCAGATGCCGATACTGGGTGGGTTGGGCAATCTACCCGGCTCTATTATCGGGTCGTCGCTGCTGGTCATTGCGCCGGAGATTTCCAGAACTTTTTATCAGTATCGGCTCCTGTTCGTTGGACTTTTGATGGTAATACTGATGATCTGGGCGCCCAATGGACTGTTGGGAAAAGACGGTGTTGGCGAAAAGGTAATAGGCATCAGGCATCTCTTCTCAAAGAAGAAAATATAGCCGCGTACAAGATGCTTTTATGATTGTAATTGTGGTCAAAGAGGAGAAACAATATGAGTGTATTAGTCAAAGCGGAGTCCATTTGCAAATCCTTTGGCGGTGTCAACGCCCTTTCGGATATAACCATGGAGATCATGGACAATGAGGTGCTGAGTATTATTGGTCCTAATGGTGCAGGCAAAACGACTCTGTTCAACGTGCTGACGGGCTTCAACCGGCCGGACAGCGGGAAAATACTGTTTGAGGACCGTGACATGACCGGCCAATCAACGGATACTATGTGCAAAGCGGGAATTACGCGCACTTTTCAAAATATCCGCCTGTTCGGTGCCATGACCGTGATTGACAACCTGGTAGTAGGTATGCATATAAAGGTGCACGAGGGTCTGTTTGGTATTCTTTTCCGCAGCCCCGCGTTTAAAAACAGCGAGGAGGCGGCATACAAAAAATCGCTGGAAATTCTGGATTATCTGGGATTGCGGGACGTTGCGAATGAATATGCGGGCAATTTGCCCTACGGCAAGCAGCGCAAGGTCGAAATCGGCCGCGCGCTCGTCAGCGATCCCAAGCTTATTTTGCTTGACGAACCAGCTGCCGGTATGAATCCTCAGGAATCGGAGGAATTGATGTCGTTGATCAAGGGTATCCTCAAGCTGGGGTCAGCGGTGGTACTGATAGAACATAATATGCGCCTTGTAATGGGAATCTCAGACAGAGTAGTGGTGTTGGACTTCGGAAAGAAAATTGCGGACTGTTCTCCAAAAGAGGCACAGTGCAACACACAGGTGATTGAGGCTTATCTGGGCAAGGAGGAATCTGAGCATGCTGGAAATTAAGGACTTGACCGTTCGTTATGGCATAATCGAGGCGCTTTCTAAGGTGTCCCTCGGTATAGAGGAGGGAAAGCTCACTGCGCTGCTCGGGGCCAATGGTGCCGGCAAGACAACCTTGCTTAAAACCATCTCTGGACTACTTAAACCGGCTTCGGGCGAAATCTTTTTTGAAGAAAAGCGTATTAACAATAAGCCGGCTGATGCAATCGTTCGATGGGGTATAGCACATTGCCCTGAAGGACGTAAGGTATTTCCCCGTCAGACTGTTCAGGAAAATTTACGATTGGGTGCTTTTACACGTAAAGATCAGGATGTGGATCAGGACATTGAGAGCTTTTTTCAGAAATTCCCACGTCTTGGTGAGCGTCGGGACCAGAAGGCGGGTTTTTTGTCAGGCGGAGAACAACAGATGCTGGTGATTTGCCGTGCGCTAATGTCCAGGCCTAAGCTGCTGCTGCTAGACGAACCGTCTATGGGCTTAGCTCCTCTTGTGGTTTCCGAAGTGTTTGCGCTGATCAGGGAAATTAAGGAGGACGGCACTACTGTTCTGCTCGTAGAGCAGAACGCAAAAATGGCTCTGCAGGTTGCTGACAAGGGCTATATCTTGGAGACAGGTAAAATTGTTATGGAAGATACGGGCGTCAACTTGATGGCCAGCGATGCTGTACAGAAATCCTATCTGGGCGGATAGCTTTACTTATCACTTTGATGGAGAGCCTGTATCGTTCATTATGAGAAGCTTATTGACAATGATTGTTGTTTTTCCCGCTCAAGTAGATTGTATGTTCTTGAAATAAGAAGTTTTTTTGTGATTTGAATGGTGGATTATTACTGAAAAAATTGGTTCTTTTGCAAGGAAAATGACGTTACAAGGGAATAAGTAATCAATATCAAACGGCTATATGTCAGTCGGTGCGGAAGGGGAGGTTTTTTCATGTCTGCTCAGTTTCTTTCTAGGACCTCTGTTTATCAAGGCAATTATCGTTGTATTATGTACAACCCTGACTGTGAATTTGGTGCTGGACTCCACTATCATGACTTCTATGAAATTCAATTCTATTTTTCTGATGCGGGAACGCTTCTGGTAGGGAATAAGCAATATGAGATGCGATGCGGCGATGTGGCGCTGATTAACATTTTTGAGCCGCACACGTTCTGCCCGGCCATACATGATTATCATCGATTCTGTATATCTATGAATCCCAGCTTTTTACTCTCCATGTGCTCTGAGCAATCGGATCTGCTCAATATCTTTAGCCCTAACAATCGCAGTTATCCTGTTTATCATCTGGGTGCAGACGAATTTAAAAATGTGCAGCGAATTCTTTCCGAATATGAGCAAACCAGTCTGAGCCAGGGTGAAGACATCCTTGAGCGCGCTTTTCTATACCATATATGTGCGCACCTATACAACAGCTTTTATGATTGCAGTCATCAGGATCTTATGGAGAACCAGTACGTTGCTGTCATTGCAAAGCTCGTGCAGTACATATGCGAACATATCAAGGAAGATCTTTCGCTGGATCGTCTGGCCAGCGTCGTTAATTTCAGCACTTTTCATATTTGCAGGGTGTTCAAGAAATATACCGGTTATACCCTGACAAAATATATCGTATCCAAGCGCATAGAAAGAGCAAAATTTCTGCTTAAAGAAGGCGAAGGGATGTCGATTACCGATATCTGCCACGAGACAGGATTTAACAACTACAGCTATTTTTACAAAACTTTTAAAAAGATTACAGGTATCAGTCCGGCGGATTATAAATTAGCTGCGGGAATCGAAACTGAACAGGAAACCGACGACGAGTTCAACCAGGCGGAATCCTTTTAATTTCTCAGAAACAAACTCTTTTCGCCTTTTTTCGATTTTTTGTTATAGAGCAGAATAAGAAATGAAGGAAGCAATTCGATTTCTTTACAGTTGTCAATCCAAGTGGTAGAGTGCAAATAGAAGAAAATCTTGAACAAACCCGGCGAACAACCGGAATTATTGAAACCGGAGGAGATAAAACATGTCCATGAGAGTACGGACCCATCCGATTCTCGGCGAGCTCCCCGCAGAGGAAACGGTGCAGATAACAGTGGATGGAAAATCAGTAAAAGCCATAAAAGGGGAGATGATTCTGGCTTCTTTACTGGCGGAAGGAATTATCGTCAATCGATATACTTACAAACGCAATGAACCGCGAGGGCTATTTTGCGGTATCGGGCAATGTACGGATTGTATGATGGTTGTTAACGGCAAGCCGAATGTGCGTACCTGTATCACTCCTGTGGAAGACGGGATGGTTATTGAAACACAGCATGGCTTTGCCAGCGGGAGGAAATGATCCATGAAAAGTTATGAAGTAGTGATTGTCGGCGCAGGTCCCGCAGGTCTTGCAGCGGCAATTGAAGCGGCAAGATTTGGCGCACAAGTGTTAGTGGTGGATGCGAATTTGAAGGCCGGAGGGCAGCTTTTTAAACAAATACATAAATTTTTTGGTTCAAGCATGCATCGTGCCGGTGTGCGCGGTATGGATATTGGCGTCGAAATGCTCCGGCAGTGTGAGCAATTGGGCGTTGAGATCTGGCTTGACAGTGTGGTGATCGGGTTGTATCAGTCCCATAAGGTGGCCGTTGAACGGGCTGTAGAGAGCGGAAAGGTTCTGGAGGTGGTCCAGGCGAAGAAAATTGTGATCGCGACCGGTGCCAGCGAAAACGCGGTGCGTTTCCCTGGCTGGACGCTTCCTGGGATTATGGGGGCGGGCGCCGCTCAGACCATGATCAATTTTAACCGCGTGCTGCCGGGAAAAAGGGTGCTCACAATCGGGTCGGGTAATGTAGGGTTGATCGTATCCTACCAGTTGATGCAGGCCGGAGCACAGGTTAAAGGAATTGTTGAGGCATTGCCGAAAATCAACGGGTACATGGTTCACGCCGCTAAGATTGCGCGGGCCGGCGTGCCGATTTATACCGGTTATACGGTGCTGGAGGCCCGGGGTGACGAGCGGGTGCGCGAAGCGGTCATCGGGCAAATTGACAAAAACTGGAACCCAGTACCCGGTACCGAGCAGGTGGTAGAGGTGGACACGATCGCTATCGCGGCGGGGCTGAAGCCTTTGACCGGCATGGCGAATATGTACGGCTGCCAGATGTTCAGCGACCGTATGCTGGGCGGCTGGGTGCCGACCCACAGCATTTCTATGGAGACGACGCAGGAAGGCGTTTATGTTGCCGGCGACGCAACCGGTGTCGAGGAAGCCAACACCGCCATTGAGGAAGGCAAGGTTGCCGGTACCGCTATTGCGGAAGCGTTGGGCTATTTGGGTAAGGAAAAGGCCGAAGAGCTTATTGCGGCGGCTTGGGAACGTTTGAACTTTTTACGGGACGGCCCTCACGGAGAAGCGCGCAGAGAGGCAAAGCGCAGACAGATTGAACACTATCGGGGAGAAGAGGCGGTGAACTTATGAGCGGCGAATTGCTGTCCAAAGGGATTTTGACAACGGAGTATCTGCAAAGCTTGTCCATGTTTCCCAGTGAGGAACGCATGAAAAGGGGACCTGTGGCGGTAGCGGAGTGTACGGAGAAAATTCCCTGCAATCCATGCGAGGCTTCCTGCCGGTTCCAGGCGATTTACATCGGTGAAAATATTTCCAATACGCCTAAAATCAACTTTGATGCCTGTGTGGGATGCGGCAGTTGTATTACAGCCTGCAGCGGCTTGGCGATCTTTGTGTTGGATAAATCTTATTCCGATACTTATGGCACTGTGAGTTTCCCGTTTGAATATCTGACCGAACTTCAGGAAGGGGACATGGTGGATGCCGTTGACCGCAGCGGACAGGTAGTCTGTAAGGGTACCGTTAAAAAAATAATTATCACAAAAAGGTCGGATAGGACTCCCGTGATAAAACTGGAGGTTCCTATTGACTGGGTAAATGACGTGAGAGGAATCAAACTAAGATAGCTTACAAAGGAGGAAATATCCATGTCGGAGAGATTGGACGATGACGTCCTGGTGTGCAGATGCGAGGAGGTTACTGTCGGCGAAGTCAGGGAGGCAATTCGTATGGGCGCACGGGATTTAAATGGCATCAAACGCAGAACTCGCGCGGGCATGGGGCTTTGCCAGGGACGTACCTGTGAAGCGCTTTTACTACAGATCCTGCGTCAGGAAATCCCGGGAATTACTCCCGAGGAAGCGGGGTTTTTTACTCCCCGTACACCGCAGCGCCCGGTGCCATTTCAGGTTTTGGGAGGCGGCGAAATATGAAGGCTCATGAAATCGTGGTCATTGGCGCAGGCGCCATCGGTACCAGCGTGGCATATCATTTAACGAAAAAAGGTTACGACGTGGCGCTTGTCGATTCCGGTGACCTGGCAAACGGGACTTCAAGCCACTGCGACGCTGCGGCAATGATTACCGACAAGCAGCCGGGGGCGGACGCGGCTCTGGGCGCCCGCAGCATCAAATATTTCAAGGAACTGTCTTCCGAATTGGAATATGACTTTGAATTTAGACAGAACGGCAGCTTGTATGTCTGCGAAACTGAGTTGGAGATGGAAGTTGCGTCCGACTATATCCAAAAGATGCAGACCGAGGGTTATTCCGTGCACATGTGTGATCCTAAAGAGTTGTCTGAGCGCGAACCCTACCTGGTTAAAGACCTGCCGGGAGGTTTTTGGAGCGATATTTGCTGTGCCTTGAATCCTTATCTACTTTGCTACGCGTTTGTAGAGCAGGGCAAGAAAATGGGACTTACGGAATATACCTATTCTCCTGTAACCGGGATCCGTCTTGATGAGAAGGGCGCTGTTTCGGAGGTGGAGACCTCCAAAGGTTCCATCAAGGCGAAAAAGGTTATCAACTGCGGCGGATGCTGGGCGCCTGAAATAGGGAAAATGGTGGGAGTCAACATTCCAATCAAGCCGCGGAAGGGCACGATTCTGGTTTCCGAAGGTTCTTTTCCGATCGCTTACCAGAAGGTGCAGGAATTCGGATACATGCTCAACAAATTCAATTATGACGTCAAGAGGGATGTTCCTCCCGTTGTGGATGAGTATAACGTTTCCTTTACCATAGAGCCTACACACGCCAACAATTTGCTGGTAGGTTCGTCCCGGAACTTCTTCGGCTTCGGAACCGACAGTGAGATCGAGGTGGTGCACGCCATCGCTACGAGGGCGATGCGCTTTTACCCAATACTCAGGGACATAAGTTGTATACGCGCTTACAGCGGAGTACGGCCGTTTGTTGAGGAGCATCTTCCTATCATTTCGAAGGTGGAGCGTGTACCCGGCTATTATATTGCTGCTGGACACGAAGGTGATGGCATCTCAATGGCTCCCATCACCGGAAGGCTTATCACCCAGATTATCAGCGGAGAAGAGCCTGAATTGGATGTAGTTCCATTCAGCTTTTCGCGATATGATCAACAAACTGCATATTCCAGCTAAAATACTTTGAAACATAAGTTTAGTAGTGGGATATGACCTCAAAGCAGAACGATCAGTAACGTTTAAACCGAAATCCAGTATACAAAAAATGACTTTGCGCTTTACCAGGTCCGTATATCGTCTCCTCTGCCGATGTACGGATCTGGTATTATTCATTTATGGATGACTGACAAAAGCCAACACAAGCCATTACGTGAGTTTTATCAAAGGGGGGGAGAAGTTGTGATGAAAGTAAAAGAAAAAAGGAAAAATTTTCGGATAAGACATGTCCGAATCAGAGACATGCGTATTTCGTCGAAATTGGTTCTCTCTTTTCTGATCGTTTCCCTTATCAATGTTCTCGTTGCTGGGATTGGTATTTTTGGCCTGCGGACCCTGGAAGTCGGTATGAGTAATACGCTTGCCCGAATGTATTCTCTGCCGGATATCACAACGGCTGAGGTCAGCCTGTCGAACATACAAACCACGGCGCAGGACGCGCTGATTAACTATGAGAATCCCGGCATAGTACAGGCGGATCAGGCCAAGATCGACAGCTATTTACAAAATTATGTCGACTGCCTGATGAAAAATAAAATCAATGACATGACTGGGCAAAGTAAGATCGATTCGGCAGAAAATCTTTTTAATACTTACGAAAATCAGGTTAAGCAGACTATGCAGTATGTCAGTTCGGGTGACCGGACCAATGCCAGCCGAACCATGCAGGAGACGCAGAGGACGTTCAGTCAGCTGAGCGGCGTTTACGACATCTATATGTCCGACAGCCTGAACTCGGCGGTACAAGAGAATGCAAGACTTACCGGCACGGCGTCAATTCTGTTGATAGTTTTGGTTATCGCTGCAGTGGTCGGCCTCGTCTGCTCGCTTTTTCTCGGCATGAGGATTGCCAGATCTATCGGTAAGCCGGTTCGGCAGTTGGCGGAGTGCGCCGTGAGGTTTTCGCATGCGGACCTGAACGTCCATGTGGACTATACTTCCAAAAATGAAATCGGCGTGCTGGCGCAATCGCTTAACACTGCTTTCGAGTCCCTGCGGAGCATCGTATCGAGGATTTCCACCGTAATTCTCCGCATGGCGCAGGGTGATATGGCAATTGAAGAGATCGATGACTTTGAGGGGGATTTCCACCCGATTTCGGAGGCGATCAACCAGATTGTCGCGAGTCTGAACGATATTTTCAAGACGGTGAGCGACTCTGCTGAACAGGTCGACAGCGGTGCAAAACAGGTCTCGGATGGATCTCAGGAGTTGGCCCACGGTGCCAGCGAACAGGCGGGCTCCGTGCAGGAGCTCTCTATAGCGATTGAAGAAATCACACAAAAGATCCGTGACAACTCCGGTCAAATCAGCGCGATGGCCACCTTTATGCAGACTGCGACGCATAATGTCGAAGAAAGTACCAAACGGATGGATCAGATGCTTGCCGCAATTGGAAATATCAAGAAATCTTCTGCGGAAATTGGCAAGATTATTCAGGTCATCGATAGCATAGCTTTTCAAACAAACATCTTAGCGCTTAACGCCTCGGTGGAGGCGGCAAGGGCCGGACAGGCAGGCAGAGGCTTCGCTGTGGTGGCGGAAGAGGTTCGCAACCTGGCGGGGAAATCGGCGGGAGCTGCCAAACAGACCACCGTGCTGATCGAAACCTCGGAAAAGATGGTGAAGGAAGGCTCGGAGACCGCGCAGCTGACGGCGCAATCGCTGACGGAAGCCTCTGAAAAGATCCGATCGGTGAACGAAGCGATCCGCAAGATCGAAGAGGTGTCCTCCGCACAATCCGATTCCGTCGCCCGGATTGCCACGGGGATTGGAAAGGTCTCCACAGTAGTGCAGACCAATTCGGCCACAGCGGAAGAAAGTGCGGCAGCGAGCGAGGAGCTCTCAGCCCAGGCTAACACGCTGCGGGCTGAACTCGGAAAAGTACGACTCCGGGGGACACTCGCGGAGTAAATGGTTCACCGATATAAGCATGGAGGTGTAATGATATGAAATATGATTATGAGAATAAAGATATCAATGATAGGTCTTATTGGAACGGCTTAGGCGCAGCGAATAAAAGGGCTATTTATAAAGCGGCGGGATATGAGGATAAGGATATCCGGACAAAACCGCATATTGGAATAGCTAATACTTATTTTGAGGGTTCTCCGGGAACCGGTCATCTTAGAAGGTTGTCTGAAGCAGTAAAACAGGGGATCTGGATGAATGGCGGTGTTCCTATGGAATTTGGAGTTTCCGCCACATGTGGAAACATTGGGATAGGCGGAGACGGGCTGAGATATGAATTGGCGGCCAGGGACATGGTTGCCATCTCGATAGAAATAGTAAGCAGGGTCCAAAATTTTGATGCGTTAGTAATCCTTGCTTCTTGCGATAATATCATTGCCGGAGCATATCTGGCAGCCATTAGAGTAAATCTTCCGGTAATTGTCGTAACGGGCGGATCTATGTATGAGGGAGAGTGCCAAGGGAGGAGAATCGTCCAGGCAGAGATGGACATTGCGGCAATCCGGGGGGACAAAGAATTTGTAAATATGTTTGAAGAACATGTTTGTCCGTCTTTTGGAGCATGTCCCTCCATGGGGACAGCGAATACAATGCAAATTTTAGGAGAAGCATTAAATCTTGTTGTACCTGGAACAGCTACTATCCCGGCAGCGGACAACATTAAATTAAGGAAATGCGTAGAGGCTGGCCGCCAAATCGTTACGATAGCAAAAGAAGGAATCAAACCGTCGAAGCTTATCTCGAAAGAAGTCATTTTAAACGCCGTCATGCTGGATATGGCAATAGCCGGCTCTACAAACGCTGTTTTGCATATTCTGGCTTATTCCAACGAATTGGGGTTAGGAGTAACGATTGATGATTTTGATAGGATTGCAAATGAAATCAAATGCCTTGTTGGCGTAATCCCAACAGGTGATCTTAGCATTGTCGACCTGTATCATGCAGGTGGTGTCCCTGCAGTAATGAAGAGGCTGGAGAGCAAACTTTATCTGGATGTTCCCATTTTGTGCGGATGTACCTGGAGGGAATATTTAAAGGGCGTGCACATAGACAATGAAAACATAATAAAAACACTGGAGGAACCATTCGATAACATGCCGGGTCTCCGAATCCTGAAGGGAAATATCGCACCGAAAGGCGCAGTATGCAGACCAACCGGAGTGCCTGGGAAAATGCTGAAATTCAAAGGAGAGGCTAAAGTTTTTAATGCCGAGGAAGATGCCTACGCCGCAATTATAGCAGATCGAGTAAAGCCCGGCGATGTGGTGGTTTTAAGGTATGAAGGATGCAAAGGGGGACCGGGGTTAAACGAATTAATGATGGCCACGGATGGTCTTTTGGCAAAAAAATTAGAAGATAAAGTAGCTCTTATAACAGATGGAAGATTCTCTGGATTTAACCATGGAACCATCATTGGACACGTTGCGCCGGAAGCATATGATGGCGGAACAATAGCATTCATTCAGGATGGGGATCTCATTGAAGGCGATATATTAGGGGGCAAGATCAATCTTTTAGCATCAGATGAAGAAATCGAAAAGAGAAGGGAAAATTGGGTAAGGCCAGAGCCAAAGGTAAAAAAAGGCGTGTTGTCTATTTATGGCGCCACCTGCAGGCCATCTAACGAAGGAGGAGCAATGCAGAACTGGCTGAAATAATATTTTGGGATGATTCTACCGGTTGTGGCGGCCTTCTTATCTTCTTAATCCAGTGAAGGGGAATTATTGCATGAATATCAGCACAGGGATTGTCGATGTAATGCTGTTTTTCATGGCAGCAGGCATGATAGACCAGCTTGCTTTTTAAAATAAATTTGGCTAAAGATGGCAGGAGCCTGCCCTTTGTGTTATAAGGGGCAGGCTCCGTTTGATTATAGTGCGAAAACTTCCGGCTGTGCCGGGAGTTTAAAAAAGCTTTGGCGGTGAGCAAAAATGCAAGCTGAACCTTATCCCCAGTCCTGCTGATTGCGTTTTCAAAACAAGATAGGCGGCTTCCATGAAACGGGAAGGGTTTCAGCAGGGAGGGGCAGGGGGACGACTTACGCCCTGGCGGACGCGGAATGGAAAGCCGGGAACAAAAACCCTAACGTGAGTCGGCACTGGCACTGTAATAATAGAGCACAATCCCCACTGATTTCCGGCACATGGTCACAAGGTTATAGCTGCCCTCGTACATACACCAGTCGTAGAGTGTGCCGCGTGTTGTCATAAAGATATGCTTCGTTATTTCATGGGGTTCCCCGGCAAGCTGGTGGTTGGCAATCAGCTTCTCCACCAAATCGGAAATGACCTGATAGGAAAACCGGCGCTCATCCAGGATGTACTTTTCAACGCTGGTGAGCTGGCTTTTAAAAAATTGCGCGTCAATGCGGTATCCGTGAGTCAGAAGCAGCTCAAACTGCTTTTGGATAAACGCAAAAATATCCTCCGCCGTGCCGCGCGGCTCATAACTTTTCCACCACGCGCGCAGCTCCTCGTCGAAGTGGCGGTAGCCCTCTTTGATGATGCTGTCCTTGTCTTTAAAATAATAATAAAACGTGCCCACGGACACGCCCGCCTTTTGGCAGATGTCTGTGATTTTCACATTTTCAAACGATTCCTGTCCGAACAGCTCCAACGCACTATCCAATATATGCGCTTTTGTTTCGAGAGCCTGCTGCTGCCGATGGGTCAACTCTTCCATAAATACATGCCTGCTTCCCTGATTGTTTTTCTGCATTATTGTACTCTATTTGATAAGAAAATACAACTCCCTCTGCGGACGGTCGAAAACGAGCGCTTGTTATCTGTAGGCTGTTTATAATGCAACTTATACAATAATATAACTTATATATCATATAATTTAATGATATTGACATTAAAATCAAGGGATGCTAATATACTATTAACAACTGAATGTGATTCATATAACTGCATTCAGTGATTTGGCAAGACGGAAAATAATAAACGGGAGGTAGTATGTTATGAGCAATGTGCAAACTATCCAGCTCAAGGTGGAAAACGGACAGCCTTTCACCTTGGAACGGGCTGCAGTCGCTTCAATTGACTCCACGCTGTGCGTCAATTGCGGAATCTGCCGCCGCGCCTGTCCAGTCAAAGCGATCGAGGAACATCAGCGTGATATATGCAGGCTCTGCCCCGATTGCGCCCAAGGACCGGAGATTTTCCCCGCGGACTCCAAGGCCTATGCAACCCGGCACTCGTGCAGCCTTGCCTGTCCGTTGGGCACCATCCCCGAGGGCTATGTCAACCTGATCGCCGAGGGCAAGTTCGAAGCCGCCTACGACCTCATCAAGGAGCTCAATCCGCTGCCGGTTATCTGCTCCATGATCTGCCACCATCCCTGCGAGGATGACTGCAAGCGCGGCCTCTTGATTGACAAGCCCATCGCCATCCGTGCGCTCAAGCGCTTCATTACCAGCCGGGTGGAGCCCGAGCCCCTCGTTTTTAACCGTCGGTACGACACCAAGATCGCAGTCATCGGCGCAGGCCCGGCCGGTATCACCGCTGCAGCTGACCTCGCGGCAAAGGGCTACCGCGTGAAGATTTTCGAGGCAGGCCCGGAACCGGGCGGTATGCTGCGCATCGGAATCCCGAATTTCCGCGTGGATAAAACCGCGCTGCAAAACGAGATCCAGCATCTGCTCGACGCGGGCATTGAAATCGAGTATGACTGCCTCATCGGCAAAAACCCGACTATCGACGACCTGCTCGCCGATCACTACGCGGCTGTGCTCATTGCCGTGGGTGCGGGAAAGGGCTCGATTCTGCCGATTCGCGGCTCGAATGCGGAGAAGGTCTACGACGCATTGCAGTTCATGAAAAAAGTTAACGCCGACATCCCGGTGAAGGTTGGAAAAAAGGCTGTGGTCATCGGCGGCGGCTCGATTGCGTTTGACACAGCCCGCTCCCTCAAGCGTCTGGGAGTGGCCGACGTCACCTGCGTGTGTCTCGAGGAAGGCGCTGCCGTTCCCGCACCGAAGTGGGAGATTGAAGAGGCAAAAGAAGAGGGTGTCAAGCTCATTGAGGGCGCAGCCCCCACGCGCATCGTCACAGAGCTGTTTACCGTCGAGGGCGTGGAGTTCCGCAAGGTGGAGTGCATCGATACGGACGAGTTCGGCCGCCTGCAGCCCCAGTGCTTTATGGGCAGCGAATTTGTCGTGGATGCCGACACCGTCCTGTTTGCCACCGGTCAAAAGGCCGATACACGCTTTTTCGTGGAGAAATCCGGTCTTGCGCTCGACGGCGCCGGCCATCTGCAGCACGATCCGGACACGCTGGCGACCAGTAAAGATAAGGTTTTCGTCGCGGGCGACGTCGTTATGGCACGCGGCAACGCGGTTGAGGCGATGGCCTCGGGCCGCAAGGCTGCGCTGGCCATTGACAACATGCTGCAGGACCGCAAGGTGGAAAACCGCGCGGTCGAACGGGACCCCAAACTCGCGCCCGTCGTCGAGAAAATCTATCCCGTGCGCCTGGAGCGCCTCGATCCGCAGGAGGTTCCAAAGCGGCGTTACCGCGACACCTTCGAGCAGGTGGAGGGCGTATTTGACGAGCAGACGGCAATGCTGGAAGCTGCCCGCTGCATGAAGTGCGGCTATTCCTTCGTGGAAACCGAGCGCTGCATCGGCTGCGGTGTTTGTGCGAACAGCTGCCCTGAAAACATCATTACGATGATAAAACCGCAGTAAGGGAGGATATGAAAATGAAAGTAATCGAACGCGATGTTGTCGTTGTGGGCGGCGGCCCCGGCGGTTCTACCTGCGCGGCGTTTTTGGCGCGGGCAGGTGTGGACGTTCTCATTCTGGATAAAGAAACTTTCCCGCGCGAGAAGCCCTGCGGCGACTGTCAGTCGGGTGTGACCTGCGTCATTCTCAACGAGCTGGGTTGGCTGGACGGCCTGCGCGAAATCAGCTACGAAAACCATGGTATCATCCTTACTTCTCCCGATTATACAAAGCTGACGGTTACAGCCCCGTTTAGCGGTATGCGTTACGACACGCCGCGCCGCATCTACGATGACTTCATGGTCAAACACGCGGTGAAAGAGGGCGCCGAGCTGCTTGAGGAGTGCTGGGTGTACGACGTTATCAAGGAGGACGGTTACGTCCGCGGCGTCAAGGCCAAGTATCAGGGGCAGAAGATCGAAATCCGCGCGAAGATGGTGATCGGCGCGGACGGCGCGCATTCCATCGTAGCGCAAAAGATCGGCATGTTCCCGGATCTTGACAACAACGTAGCGGTTGTGGGCCGCTGTTACTACGAAAACGTGGACATGGAGCCGTATAATGAAATCCATTTTGACGGCGACGTGATACCGGGTTATGTGTGGATTTTCCCCGAGAAAGACAAGCTCGCCAACGTGGGCCTGGGCTTCACGCGTGATACATACCCCCGCGACGGCAAATCGCTGCAGGAAACTCTGGAGTTCTGGATCAACAAGAGCCCGTTCGGCGAGAAACTGCGCGGTAAAAAGCGGATCGGTGAGTTCCGCGGCTGGCGTATCCCGGACGGCGTGCAGCGCATGGATAACTATGTTCCCGGCTGTATGCTGGTGGGCGACGCGGCCAGCATGGTCATGCCGTCCACAGGCGAAGGCATCGGCCCCGCCATGGTCACGGGTAAGCTGACGGCACAGATTACCGTCGAGGCGCTGAAACAAAACGATTTCTCCGGCGAGTTTTTGAGACAGTACCCCCAGATGCGCGACGAAATGTACGATGCAAAATACAAGAGCATCAAGGCGTTTGAGAATTCGTTCGCAAACGGCGACAACGTCAACGCCTTTGTTCACAAGCTCAACGACGACGCCAAGGCGTTCGACGGGTTTCGTAAGCAGTGGTTTTTCGAGGCCTACGAGGAAGATCGTAAAAAGAAAGGAGCGGCTGCGAAAAAATAATCCGCCCACCCCATATGCGGAACTCCCCTGGCTGCGAAAGCAGTCAGGGGAGTTCTTTTAGACGAACGGTATAAAATCGGATGAAGAACCCCTTATCGCTGAGAATCGGTTCTATTCTTCGATAACAATCACCTTGTTTTTGCCGGCGCTTTTGGCACGATACATTGCGGTATCCGCCTTTTTAATCAGACTGCTGACCGAGTGTGTTCCCAGCGTCAGACTGTTTGCTACACCTATGCTGAGAGTCAGTTTTACATCCGGAGCGAAACAGGTGATATCCATGTCGGTGACATTACCGCGAATCCGCTCGGCAATCCGATAGGCGTCCTCCGCCGATGTGTTTTCAAGCAGGATGATGAACTCGTCACCCCCGAACCGAACCGCGTTAGAACCGCTGCGAATACTTGATTTGATACATTCGGAAAGTTCCTTCAACACTTTGTCACCAACGATGTGTCCGTAAAGATCATTGACGGATTTGAAATTATCGATATCGACAAACAAAACGGAAAGCATCGCATCCTTATCCTCAGGCTGGTGATCGCAGTATTCAAAATATTGCTTATTATAGAATCCTGTCAGCGGGTCGGTAGACGCCTGTTCAATCAACAGGTTTATTTTTTGCCGCATCGATGACACATCAGTGACCGTTATGATTTTTGCCGAGTCGCGGTTTTCCGGCTCAATGGGGTATTGCGTGATGAAGAGGCAGACCTCGCCTCCCGTTGTCCGGATATTTACTTCGTGCAGCTTGTAGTTTAGTTCGTAGTCATAGTCCGGGATATAACCGGCGACCAGATCGCCGACACCAATGCCGTCATCTCGTAAAATTCCTTTCGCAGCGTCGTTAATACAAAGGATTCTCCGGTTTTTGTTGACCAGAATAATTCCATCCGAAGAGCTTAACAGCACCTTTCGGTAAATGTATTCCGAACGTATGTTGAGCAGCTTATATTTCGTAATAGAGATAAAGATAAATACGACAAAAATAAGGATGGCAACATACATAAGCGAAGGGCCGATTTCAATATGGAACTGAACCGGCAGTATATATTCGGAGATAACACTGACAAAAACGGCAAGTCCGCCTCCCCCAAATATGTATTTCAGCTGTACCCTTTTCCGCTGGTCTTTTGTAGACAGATAATCCCGGACGATCAGAAACAGCGCATAAACAGCGGGCAGTGTAAAAATCGCAGACATGAGGGGTGCGACTACCGGTTGGGAAAGCCGCCAGAACATCGGATCGTCATAATCGATCGGAAAGTGATACCGGAGCAAAATAGTCAGCGTGTTGATCCCGACAAAGACAGAAAAGACCGCGTCCGTTTTTTTCTGTACCAGCCGGTAGACGAACAGTAAAAAAAAACAGGGCAAGGTTCATCATACTGACCCAATAAACCGTCTTGAGTATCAGCACAAAAACAGATCTGCTGCTGTAGCTGTTGCATAGGCTCAAAACCATCCATAAAATAATGAGGCTTATAAAATATAAAAACGACTGGTTGACCTTGTCATTGCTTTTATTTAAAAAGACAAAGGTCCAAATAAACATCATGATTCCATAGATAACTACAAAGGTCACAAATTGCACCATCAGGAAACTTTTACCTCCTCCTTGTGCCTTGCCGGCACAATCTTCTGCACGAAAACAATTCATGAAAGCTACGACAATATTTGTGTTGATTGGTATAGGCACAGAACTTCAGTTCCCGGATCACTTTCCTGCAGGATGGTTATTTGTGAATCTCAGCCGGAACGGTCATATATTTTTCCACGTATTCCCCAATGGGAATCGGTTTGCTGAATAAATATCCCTGCGCCTGTTCGCAGCCGTTTTGCCTTAAAATATCAAATTGCTCCTCTGTTTCCACACCTTCCGCAACAACACAGATCCCCATTTTGCGGCAGATGCTCACAATGGATTCAATGACCAGCTGTGCCTTTTGATTCGTCAAAACGCTGTCTACGAGGGCCTTATCCAGCTTGAGCTCGTCAAAATTGGCTGAGGAGAACAGGGAAAGATTTGCGAAATCCACCCCGAAATCGTCGATGGAAATGGAGAAACCGGCGGCGCGGAGACTGTCGATTAAAGTGAGAAGGTTCATATCTTCTACGCCTTTGACACTTTCCGTCACCTCGATAATAACCCACTTTTTCTCAATGGAGTATCTGCCAAATACCTCTTGCAATCGTGAAAGAAAGTCCTGCTCGGCCATTGTGTACCGTGAGAAATTGACGGAGATAGGCACAACCGCTCTGCCTTCGCCGATCCACTGGGCAAGCATGGCGCAGATGCGGTCGAATACAAAAAAATCCACAACACCGATGAGCTTGGCATCCTCCAGCACAGGCAAAAACTGTGCGGGCGCGATGACCGTCCCATCCTCCTGCCGGTAGCGGATCAGCGCCTCGGCGCCGCTCATGATGCGATTCTTAAAGGACACTTTCGGCTGTAAGTAGACGACGAAGCAGCCTTCCTCCATTCTCTTTTTCAGCGCTCCGGGCTCTGTCAGGCAGAATACGTCATCGTTGTAATGCCGGTAGCGATCGCTGGGAAGGATTTTGCGGTAATATCTCTTTTTGTCCTCATACATCCACGCTTCCGCTTCACGGATCAGGCTCCGGACATTCTCCGCCTGCTCCGTCCAGTGGTAACCAATCGCCGCGTGGCAGTCCTGAGAAACGGTACAATCCATCATAAAGGTTCTCACCTGCTGCTCAAACCGCTTCTGCGGAATCTCTCTGCAAAGCACAATGAACTCATCCCCGTTCACACGGTAAGAGAGCCCTGATGGAAACGTCTCCCTGATCCTGTCGGCACAGTTTCTTAAGATCTGATCGCCGCAGGCGTGTCCCAAGGTGTCGTTGAGGCGCTTCATTTCATTCATGGAAACGGATACGACCCCTGTGTTCGGGGCTGCCCCCAGATCGGCAATGTCCCGTAAGCAGCGGTTTCGATTGCGAAGCCCTGTCAGGGAATCCTCGAAACTCAGCTTCTTCAAAAGCGTTTCATAGCGCACTCTTTGCATGGTGGACAACAGAAAATAGTGCAGGGAAAGCAGTGACGACGCAATGCCGTGCGCTTTTCCCAACAAGGGGTTTTCCACGCCCCAAAGTCCAAGCAGCTTGCCGTCCCGCTCCAGAGGGATAAGCACAATGTTTTTGATTTTCTGTTTGAGGAAGGACTGATACAGCTTCCTGTCAAGGGGACGAAGCTGCTCCGTGTCCTCTATGAGAACACATTCCTTATTGCCAAACAGGGACCACAGCCGATGAAAGTCGGCCAGCGCTGCTTTTTGTTTTCTAAGGTCCGGCGAAAGCTGCGGCGCACACCACTGATTTGCCAAAATGAAGGCCTCTCCGGACAGCGAATAGAAACAGGCCCTGTCCGCGCCCGAATATTCGCCCGTGCGCCGGAGGACTTTCTCCATTGCCTCGTCCATGGTTTTCGCACTGTAAAGCATGCCCATACATTCCCGGACGACCTGCTCTGATTCCAGAAGGCTCTCCAGAGTGTGACGTTCTTCCTCCGTCTCGGTAATATCGGTGGCAATTTCCAGCCGCGCTTTTCTGCCGCTCCAGTACACCAGCCTGTCACGCAGCAGGAAATGCCTTCCCGTCTTCTGATTGGTAAAATTCCAGGTATACACGCTGTCATAGGACAGACGGCCGTTGACGCAGAAGGCGCACGGCTTGTCCAGCCCCTGTATCAGCTGGTAGCATTTTCTGTTTTTTAGGTCTGCAATCCCGTATTTTTCCCGCGCGGCGGAGTTGACATACAAAATTTCGTGGGTGTCGGCGTCCACAACAGAAACGATCTCCAGCATTTGCTCGAGGATTTGCAGGAGAATATCCTGTATCGGATCACTTACCTCCACCGGCGCACAGGCGTCCCCGCGGCTGCCGGCGGAGACGGAAAGGGGACGAAGGGAACACGCGTCAATCTCCTTGTCCGGCTCCGGGTTTTCCACGGCAATTTGATTCCGTCCGGCTTGCTTAGCCTGATACATGGCGTTGTCCGCGCTGCGGATCAAAAGGTCAATCCCCGGCGGGTCGACGGGGATCATACTGGACACGCCGATGCTGATGGTGAAGCGGAAGTCGGGAACCTCCTCGAACCGTATCATTCGCACCCGATCCATAATGCGGCGCGCCACGAGCCGAGAGGCATCGCCGTCCGCGCCGGCAAGCAGGAGGAGAAATTCTTCTCCTCCGTACCGGCAGTTCACATCGCCGCTCCGCAGGCAATTTTCAAGCGTCTGTGAAAGTCTGGCCAAAACAGCGTCGCCGAACACATGCCCGTAACAATCGTTGATTTGCTTGAAATAGTCAATATCGATAAAAAGCAGAGAAATGGGCTGGCCGAGCCGACGGCTGTTTTCATAGATGGTGTTTGCCAGTTCAAAAAACGCGTGCCGATTGGAAGCGCCGGTCAGCTCATCGGTCATGGCCATATGCGCCAAAGTTTTCTCGTGCCGCTTCAGCTCGGTTACGTTCCTTTGTTCCCGCGCCTTGAGCTTACCGACAAGAAGAATGATGGAGACAACCGCCAGAACAATGGTGATCGCTTTATATCCGCCGGCGGGATCAGCGGTTTTAACAAGGAAAAAATAAAAGGCATACGCAATGGAGGTCGCGCCGCTGAGAGCGCCGCTGACATAGCCGTCGGAGTATGTAAAATAGACCACCGGAATGATCAGCAGGATCATGGGGTTGGGAACCTTCAGGCCGTATACTGCCAGGATAAAAAATATCATCAGCGGAACACTCAGCAGCCTTTGCCACCAAACTCTTTGTTTTTTCATAAACGCGCCTCCTTCCGATGCGTATACATTTCTGCATGATCCCCAATATTTTTGAAGCGTCAATACGTTCCAGCCGCCTGTGTCCACGGACGCAGGAACAGCGAATTTTTAGGGCGCGGCAAACTCGCTTTCCCCAAGGATCTTTCCCGCGTGCAGCAGTAAGGCCACACGCTCTTTTTGTCCATCGGCAGATTTCAGCCTTGCGATCCCGGTCAAATAATCGTTGACACGGGAAGCCCCGGCGTTTATTTTCGGAGGCGCGGAGATCTGCTCCGTTTCAATATCGACAACTTCATCCACCTCGTCCACAATCAGTCCAAAGTCGCTGTTCCGCACGTTGGTGATGATGATACAAGTGCGTTCCGTGTAGGCCGCTTCCGGCTTCCCAAAACGCAGACGCACATCAATTACGGGGATAATCTGACCCCGCAGGTTGATGACCCCTTTTACATAATCCGATTGATCCGGCATTAATATGATCTCCTGCATCTGCGCAATTTGGACAATTTCTGTTATGGGCAGGGCGAACAACTGCTGATCCGTGAGGAAGGTAAGGTATCGCTCCTGAGATGCGTCGACCGGTTCGTCCGTATGTAATTTATCCTGTAATTCCATAAAGCTTCCCCTTCTTTATCAATATTTTCCCAGACTGAACGCGGGTTCAGGCAGACGGTTTGCACGCTCCTGTTCGCTTGGGGAAGCGGTGGACAAAGTATTTCCCTGTGCTGCTCCGTCCGCCAGCCTGAACTTTCCGACCTCCTTGCGCAGCGCGACGGCCTGAGCCGACATTTCCTCGCTGGTGGCGGAGTTTTCCTCGGCGGTGGCGGCATTGGTCTGCACCACGGCGGATATCTGGGAAAGCCCGTCCTTGATCTGGTCGATGGCGCCGGTTTGCTCGGTTGATGCCTGCTCGATCGTCGCAAAGCTCTTGGTTACCTTCTCCGCGTTTACGCCGGTATCCTGTAATTGCGCTGCCGTTTGTTCGGTGATCTGGGTTCCCCGTTCCACAGCCGCCACAGAGGCTGCAATCAGCGTGCTGGTCTGGTGCGCGGCCTCGCCGGATTTTGCGGCAAGATTCCGCACCTCATCGGCGACAACGGCAAACCCCTTGCCGGCGGTTCCGGCACGTGCCGCCTCTATCGCAGCGTTCAGCGCGAGAATATTGGTCTGGAACGCAATGTCTTCGATAACCTTTGTAATGCTTGCAATCTGGCTGGAGGAGGAGCTGATTTCAGCCATCGCCTCGGTGAGCTGCCGCATGTATTCGTTGCTGGCGTTCACTCCTACGCCGGCCTGCTCGATATACCCGGCCGCAACGCCTATGGTGGACAGGTTTGCATCGGCTTGCTCCGCGACCTGCGTAACGGAAGCGTTCAGCTCCTCCACGGTGGCCGCCTGTTCGGTGGAGCCGCTGGCCAGCGCCTGCGCGCCGCTGGAAACCTGCTCAGAGCCCGTCATCACCTGCTCGGCAGCCGCGCCGATATGCCTCATGGTCTCGCTGAGGGTATCCCGCATTTTCCTCAAGGAATCCAGCAAGGGGTAATAAGCGCCCACATAGTAATTTTCCGCCTGCGTATCCACCGCAAAATTGCAGTCGGCAAACGCGCCAAAGCCCGTCGAAAGATCCGTGATGATGGTTCGTAAAGTGTCCGACATATTGCGGAAGCTCTTTGCCAGCATGCCGATTTCATCCTTGGAATCGGTGGTAATATCGATCTCGAAGTCTCCCTGGGCAAGCTTGTCGGCGGCCGTGACCATTTTACCCAGCGGCTTACTGATATTGCGGGAAAGAAAAACTCCGAGCAGAACGGCTACGATCATCGCGACAAGTACCGTAATGATCATCGTCAAATCCGCGGTTTTCGCAAGCTGGGTATTCTCAGCCGCCCTTTTCGCCGCGCCGTCGGCATTATATTGATACAAGTTCACAAAAGCGTCCATCAGGGAACCGCTCAATGTGTCGGAGTCTGTGAGCAGCACTTTTTTCATTTGCGCATATTGCCCGGTTCCTGCAAGCTGGATCACTTGCTGCATCTGTGATTTATATGGATCCCAATCGGTTTTCAGCGAATTAAACAGATCGCGGTCTGTCTGTGTAATAATACCGCTCTCATAGTTTTTCAGGTTGCTGTCGATGGCTGAAATGAAGTCGTTCATTTTGCCTATGTAAGCGTCCTTTTGAGTATTGTCCTCCAACAGAAGCATCTCGGCGACGTTATATCTCAGCCTCTGGTAATAGGTGTTGGCATTTCCCGCATAGACAATCCCCAATGTGTTCCCTTCATACAGTACTTTGTCCGTTTCGGCCAGAGTATTGATATTGACCAGTCCGACAACTCCGACCACACTTGCAATGCATGCTACAATCAGAAACCCAATAATTAGCTTCGTAGCAATTTTAAAATTTACGAATCTTTTCATCATGATATCTCCTTTTATATTTAATCCTTTGCAAAATAGAACGTGAAATTAGGCGAAAACACGGAGGAACGCCGCCCACTTTACGGAGGGGCGGTTCCCTGCTTACTGAATGCGGTGCCATCTTACGCGATCGGCTGCCATGGATGCAGCGGTTCATTCTTTGGACGGACGGCCAAATTTGACGCCCCTTGCTTTGGCCGCCTTCCCTCGGCTTGGAACTGCCTGTTAAGCTTTCCCTCCTTCTGCGTGACATAGCTGAGGATTTTAAGGACCGGATGACAATGCGGGTACCTGCCAAATCCCGGCCTTTCTGCCGTGTATCCAACAGCGGCATATCAAGAACCACGCGACATTATCTTCCTTTGAAATGATCCGCCGATGCTCAATGATTTCTCCGTAGTCCCTGCCCAGCCTGTCGATGCTTTTGTATGAATCACATAATTTCTATTATGTTGTAACCCTTATTGCATCAGGCACCGCAATTTACTAAGAGTAAACAGAAAAAGCAAAAAGAGAGTACAGCA
>NZ_JBNLXQ010000018.1:0-42378 GCF_053840905.1 Caproiciproducens sp. | reverse complement strand
CGTTCGCTCCATTTTTGGCGTCATAGCCAAGTGGTAAGGCATGGGTCTGCAAAACCCTGATTCCCCAGTTCAAATCTGGGTGACGCCTCCAGACAAAAGAAAAAGTCCGTAAAACAGGTTTTTGTTTTACGGACTTTTTTAATATCGATATCACCCCATGCATATAGATTGCATGGGGTGATTGCGTTGAACGGGAAAGAAGACAAAACTTATTTTATACCGATAGCCGTTCTGGTTTTATGCTGTCTTGCTTTTTTGCTGCTGTCCTACATCTCCTATCATAAAATCGATGAAATGGCTTTGGCATTGGCGGAAAAACGCAATCCCGTCATTGTGCTCGACCCGGGCCACGGCGGGGAAGACGGGGGAGCCACGGGAAAAAACTCCGCGCTTGAAAAGGATATTAACCTGGCGATTGCCCTGCAGCTGGAAAAACTTTTAAAAAGCTCCGGGATGCGTGTGGTAATGACAAGGACCGCGGATACTTCCATTTGTGACGATCACCTTGACACCGTGCGGGAGCGAAAGGTCAGCGACCTTCATAACCGCCTGAAAATCATTGAGCAGCAGGGCGACTGCATCTTTATCAGCATTCATCAAAACCACTTTACGGAAAGCCGCTACAGCGGGGCACAGATCTTCTATTCAAAAAATACCGACGGAAGTAAAATTCTGGCTGAAAATATCAAAAGCCGGATTGCAGAGCTGATTCAGCCGGAAAACAAGCGGGAGACAAAACCGGCTACCAGTTCCATTTATCTGCTGTGGAACACGAAAGTCACCGCCGTTCTGGTCGAGTGCGGGTTCCTTTCCAATGCTTCCGAGGCCGCAAAGCTGAATGACAAAACCTATCAGCAGCAAATGGCGTTTTGCGTCTACAGCGGACTGCTGGATTACCTTCATTCCGCGGAGTAGCGTCTTGTATTCGTCCACAGGTTGGGCTATAATTTAAAAAACAGAGGAAATAAGAGGAACAAAAAATGGCTTCCAAATCAAAAAGTATTTATATCTGCTCCGAGTGCGGGTTTGAATCTGCAAAATGGTTCGGAAAATGTCCCGGCTGCGGGCAGTGGAACACGATGACGGAAGAAATCAGGGAACCGGCCGTCCAAAAGAATTCAGTGGGCGCGGCGCGCAAAAGCACCGTCCCCGTTTCCATCAATGAAATCAGCACCGCGGAGGAAGCCCGCTATCATACCGGTTTAACGGAGCTGGACAGAGTGCTCGGCGGCGGGATTGTAAAAGGCTCCCTGATTTTGATCAGCGGAGAGCCGGGAATCGGCAAATCGACGATCCTTCTGCAGATCTGCGAATATCTCGGGCAATCCCTGAAGATCCTATATGTATCGGGAGAAGAATCAAACCGGCAGATAAAGCTCCGTGCGGCCCGTCTGGGCGTTCAAAGCGATAATCTCTATATCCTGACCGAAACGGACATTCAATGCGTTATAGAGCAAATGAGAGCCCAAAAACCCGATCTGGTGATGATCGATTCCATCCAGACGATGAATGATACCGATCTGAATTCGTCGCCCGGCAGCGTCACACAGGTGCGGGAATGCACCAATGCCGTGATGCACACCGCAAAAGCGCTGGAGATCCCGACTATTCTCGTCGGCCATGTCAATAAGGACGGAGCCATCGCGGGACCGAAGGTGCTGGAGCATATCGTCGACGCGGTGCTTTATTTTGAGGGAGACCGCCAGATGTCCTACCGGATTCTGCGGGCCGCAAAGAACCGGTACGGTTCCACCAATGAAATCGGCGTGTTTGACATGGGCGACAACGGGCTTCACCAGGTGGACAACCCTTCGCTCGCCCTGCTTGACGGAAGGCCGAAAAATGTATCGGGCACCTGCGTCACCTGCGTAATAGAAGGTTCCCGCCCGATTCTGGCCGAAATACAGGGACTTGCGACGACGACCGGCTTTGGGAATCCCAGAAGGATGTCGACCGGCTTTGATTACAACCGAATGTCTTTGCTGCTTGCCGTGCTTGAAAAACGGGCGGGATACTATTTTTCCAATCTGGACGCCTATGTCAATGTCGTAGGAGGACTGAGGCTGGACGAGCCCGCGGCCGACCTCGCGGTAGCCATGTCGCTCGTATCCAGCCTGAAGGACATTCCCGTCAGCGACGACGCCATTGTATTCGGCGAGATCGGCCTTGCCGGGGAAATACGCGCCGTTACCCATGTCGACGCCAGAATCAGCGAAGCCGCCCGGCTGGGCTTTACAAAATGCATTTTGCCCTTTCACAGCCTGAAGCAGGTCAATGTCAAAGGGAACGGCATTCAACTGATCGGGGTCAAAGGCGTGAGGGAGGCGTTTGAGGCTTTATCTGGTTGCTGACAGGAGCCCGGGGAGTGACTTTGATGCAGTGCACACAGCCGTCGCCGGTATAATTGGTAATCGCGGAGGGCATTTCCAGACTGCAGTAGCCGTCATGCTGATAAATACAGTCTTCATCACATTGAATAATGCTCATTTATGTTCACCTCAATTATATTTTGGGGGATAAGCGTGAAAATTATTCATTGCTTTGCTTAAATTTGAGCTAATATTTTCCCTCTTCCATCACAGAATAAACAGGAATGGGGGAATGAGAATGAAGAAGTATGTAATGCTATTATCCTTTACAGCTGTGATGGTCGCAGGAATCCTCACATGGGGCGTTTTTTCGCGAAATTCTGCCGTTCCTGTCAGTATTGTAAAGGTAAACCCGGTTACAGTCGAAAATTCTGTGACGTGCAGCGGCAGGGTAGAGCGGGTTTCGACGCACAACGTTTACTCGCCGTCCGCGGCTTTTGTCAGTCAGGTTTATGTCCAGCTGGGGGACAAAGTTACCCAGGGACAGCGCTTAATGGACGTTCAGGTGCCTTCCTCCGCTTCCGATTCTTCCAGTTCTTCCGATTCCGAGCTGGACGGAACGTACGAAAGCCTTCTCAATCAATACAACGGACAAAGCCGGATTACAACCAGAACGATTACTTCTCCGTACGAAGGAAAAATAACGTCGCTCTCGGTTGCCAACCAGGGCTATGTTCAGGCCGGTATCCCGGTCGCGGTCATATCGGACAGCTCCGATATGCTTCAGGTAAGGCTCTCGGTCAATGAATCGCAGATTTCCGACATAAAGAAGGGGCAAAAGGCGGTTATTACCGGCGTGGGATTTAAAAATGCAGCGTATACCGGCACTGTCAAAAGCATTTCCTCCGAAGCGAAACAGATGGTTTCCACAACCGGGCAGGAAACGGTGGTAGAGGTAATCGTCAGCGTCGAAAAGCCGGGGAGCGATATCAAGCCCGGTTATACCGCGAAGGCAAAAATTATTACATCTGAAAATCCCAATGTCCTTATTGCGCCCTATAACGCCGTCAGAGCCGATAAAGACGGAAACGAGTATGTATTCAAGTTCAAGGAAAAAAAGGCCGTCAAAACCCCTGTGGTGACCGACAGAGAATTTGACGACGGTTTTGAAATAACCAGCGGCCTGTCCGAAAACGATGCAGTCATCGCCAATCCGGATTCCGTGTCAAACGGAGCTCACGTCGTCCCCAAAGAAAGTTCGGTGAGCTCCGATGATTGACTATGTGAAATCCGCGTTTCAGAATTTGGGCAGAAAACGTGTCAGGACGGTGCTTACCATACTGGGAATCGCGATCGGTGTGGCCTCCGTCGTAATTATCGGCAATATCAGCCAGTGCGGAACCAACGCGCTCAGCAACGAGCTGGAAAGCCTCGGCCTGAGCGGTCTTACCATTTCCTCTTCGTCGGATACCGCCGCCCCGGTTTCTCTCAATGAAGACGACCTGAGTATTATCAAGCGGTGCGATCAGGTGGAGCAGGCTGCTCCCGTGATGGTGGAAAGCACGGATGTCTCGGCCAGAAAATCGAGCTCCAAAGCTCTGGTGTGGGGGATAGACACCAACGCAAGCCAGATTATTTCCATTAATCTGCTGTACGGCCGGCTGTTCAATTCGGAGGATATCAGCACGGGTGCAAACGTATGTTTGGTGGATGAAGCTTTTTCAAAAAGCACCTATATGAGAAGCAATATCATCGGGAAAACAGTGTCCATTATGAGCGGCGGAGTCGAAGAAAATTATAAGGTGATTGGGATTATTAAAACGGGCAGCGGCCTTTTGCAGAACATGATCGGAAACTATATCCCCACCTTCGTCTATGTTCCTTACACCACTGTTCAGGCCGCGTCCGGAAGAAACGATTTCGACCAGATCGTGGTCAAAGTGAAATCCGGCGGCAATGTAGAGAGCATCGGAAAAACAATCGTAGACACGCTCAACCGCGATAACGGAACGGCGGACGCGTTTGTATCCAATAATCTTGCCAAGCAGAAGGACAGCCTTACCAATATGCTTGGAATTATTACTCTGATTCTTTCCGCGGTAGGCTCCGTTTCTTTATTGGTGGCAAGCCTGAGCATCATGACCGTCATGCTGGTTTCGGTCAACGAACGGACGCGGGAAATCGGAATCAAGAAAGCGATTGGGGCAAAGCAAAGCTCCATCATGCTGGAATTTATGTTCGAGGCCGTTCTGATATCCCTGATCGGCTGTGTCTGCGGTATCGCGGCCGGATATGTCATTTCCTTCGCCGGCGCCGAATATTTTGGCGTAGAGCTGAGTACAAGGACGGATATCATGATGATCGCGGTAGAATTCTCCCTTGCATCCGGCACTGTTTTCGGGGTTTATCCGGCTTATAAAGCGTCAAGACTGAAGCCCGTCGACGCGCTCAGACAGGAGTAAAAATATGGATTTTATCCAAATTCCGAACCTTCCGGAGTCGGACGTGGCCTTAGCGGCCGTGTCCGGTACATATCCCGCGGTTGCGGACGCGCTCAGAGCGCGGAACATAAAAATTCTCCCGGTAAAACCGGGCAAGGCTTTGAGCGGGCCGGTATGCTGCCACGCCGATATGCTGCTGCACCACCTGGGCGGCAATCGAATCGTTGCGGCAAATGGGGAAGAGGATCTGAAAATAAGACTGGAACAATTAGGGTTCGAGGTATCCTATTCGAACAAATGTATTTCCAATTCTTATCCGCAGGATGTCATTTTAAATTGCGCCCGTATCGGAAACCGGTTATTGGCCAACTGGAAGGCCATCGACAGCACGATTGATGAATACTGCAGCGCGAACCGGATAGAAATAACGGACGTAAGGCAAGGATACGCGAAATGCTCCACAGTGATTGTCGACAGCCGGTCCGTGATCACGGCGGACCCGTCCATAGCGGAAGCGGCGGAAAGAATGAGGATGGATGTTCTGAAAATTACGCCGGGCTGTGTAAATTTAGAGGGATACGAATATGGGTTTCTTGGAGGCGCCTGCGGAATGATCGGGAAAGGAAAACTGGCTTTTACAGGCAGCATCAAAAATCATCCCGATTATTTCGGCATGAAAAGCTTCTGCGATCAGAAAAAGGTGGAATTGATTTCTCTGACGGACGGGCCGCTGCTGGACATTGGGGGAATCCTTCCGTTAAAAACCGTAAACCGTATCGAAAAAGAAACCTTAGAAAGAAATAGAAATCCTTGACTGACCCATAAAAAAGCGATACAATTATACAAAATGATAGAGAAATTTTGTTCAATCGCGCGGGGTTTACCCCCGCGCTTTTTTATTGCGATTTTTCGGGGTTGAAGCGGGGAAAATGGTGCGCCGTATAGTTTTTTTGGGCGGCGGCGCGGTAATCTTTTTCGCGGAGAATCTGGCAGCGGAGCTTTTCAAGGGCAAGCCATTGGCACAGGTAACCGTAACGCAAGTATTCTTCACTGACAGCTTCAATTTGCCGGTCAAGCTTCTGCTGGTTTTTCTGGATGGCGGCGGTAATCCTTTGCCGTTCGTTCAAAATGATTTTTGTTTCCGTGCTGGTCATATTGACCCCTTCCTTTCGCGCCGTTTCGGCTGCAAAAAGCCCGGCGGCGGAAGTCAAGGCGTTAGGGCCGCTTGGGCGCGAGCAGGGCGAGCGGCTTAGCGGCCCTTACCCGGCCCGCAGGGGCGGCGGGAACCGGCCTTTACCCCGCCGCTACACTGGCAACACCGAAACGGCAACAAGCGCAAGTCTGAAACAGGGCCGTAACCCCGGCGGGGGGGCGCGACGCGCCACCGAGCGACGGAGCGCAGCGGAGGAGCGAAAGCCCCCCCGCCGGGGAGTGCGCAAGGGAACCCCGCAAAGCGGGGCGCAAGCAAGGGGGAACCGGACGGCCCCGAGAGCGGCGGAGCGGAGCGCAAGGGCGGCACAGCCGCCGCGAAGCGGGAACCCTTGCACGGAGACGGAGCCGCGAACCAGCCGGACGGGGGGCGGCGCAGCGCCGCAGCGCGCGGGCGGGCCGCGCAAGCGAAGCAGGGGCGGAATGGGCCCCCGGCGCAGCCGGGGCCGCCCCTACGAAGCGCGACGCATGGCCCGCACACCGAAAATGCCAAAGGCGGGGCGCGGCGATTCTTGCGCCCGCGCCGCCGTGGCGACGGGCCCGGCGAGCACCCCGGACGCTTTGCGGCGGGGCCGAGCGGGGCCCGCAAGTGCAAGGGAACGAAGCGCACCGCGCGAGTGACCGGCCCGGGGCCGCGCCCCTTCTTATCTTGATACTATAGAAACAGCTATTGCAATAAAAAATCGCTGAAACCCGCATCACGCTTGGAAAAACCGGCAAAATCCGATTATACTGCCCTCGGCGCTCTCGGCTCCTTAATCGGTTCCTTTGAGACGCACAAAACCTATGCCGCGCTCGTCGCCACCGCTATGCAGGAAATTTCTTCAATGGAACCAAAAGCCCGGCATCTGTGGGAATGCGGCACGTACCTTGAACTGGACGGGGAAGGGCGGCTCATAAAGTCCAACCTCTGCCGCGAACGCTGGTGCCCGCTCTGCCAGTGGCGGCGATCGCTCCGCGTTTACGGACAGGTCCAGCAAATGCTTAGCTGGCTTACGCCACAGAAATACAAGTATCTGCACCTCGTTCTGACCGTTCCGAACTGCCACGGCGACGACCTCAAAACCCTTTGCGACTGGCTTTACCGGCGTTCCACCGCCATGTTTTCCGACCGGCTTTACAGCCGCCGCGACCAGCTCGCGACGCTCGCGCACTGCAAGCGCTCGTTTCGCGGTATCGTTCGCGCGCTCGAAGTTACCTATAATTCCGATACAGATTTATATCATCCGCATTTGCATTGTCTGATCGCCGTGAAGCCCAGCTATTTCAACAATCCCGCCGACTATTTTTCACAGCAGAAGCTTTCCGTTTTGTGGACGGGCTATGCCGCGCCATCCTTTGGGATGAAGGACGGCGACCTGTTTGTCCTGCACGTGCGGCGCGTGAAGGATAGCGAGCGGGACAACGCCGTTGCGGAAGTGGCAAAATACGCGGTCAAGCCGTTCCATTGCGATTTGGATATCGACGGCTACAAGCACATTCTGCCCGTGCTGAACCGGGCGCTCGCCGGGCGGCGGATGCTCCAGCTTTACGGCGTGTTTGCCGACGCGGCGCGGGCGCTGAAAATCGACCTGAACGACGACGATGAACAGGGCGCCGGCGACGGGGATACCCGAAAGTTTTCATTCATAAAAGGAAAATACAGGGAGGTTACAAAATGAGAAAATCCAGTAAAACCGCGATAAAACGCTTTGCCATCCGGCAGGAGGACGGCGCGCACGTTCTTTATTTTCTGAACCGATACGGCTACGTCGTGCGGCTGGGGCGCTTCGAGAGCTACGGCGCGGCGCTGTGGTTTCTGCACGACGTGAAGGGCGAAACCGAGCTGATGAGCTTTGACCGGCTGTGCGCCATGGCGCTCGGGGTGCAATCCTGCTTTGCCGAATGGAGGGTCAGCTGTGGACTTTGAAACGCTGGGAAAGCAATATCTTGCCGAATCCCGCGCGGTCGAGGAACGCGCCCGGCTGCTGCGCAACCCGCCGCCCGCGCCGGGGGCGGAAAGCCGCCGCCTTGGAATGCTGACCGCCATGTACCTTGAGCTGCGCGTTGTGGGCTGCGAGCTGGTGGAAAGGGGGAAAATGTATGAAAATGCTGCATCTTGACTGGTTTGATGGGAGCGCCTTCAAGGGCGTTCCGCACCGCAGCAGCGACGCGTATGAATTCGCCGCCCTGCAATACGCCGGGGACGGGGAGCCGGACGGCGACCGGGAGAGGATGATTGCGACGCTGAAAGCCATCATCCGGGAGGAGTTGACCGGGCGGCAGCGCGCCTGTCTGGAAATGCGGTACCTGAAGGGAATGAAGGTCTGCGACATTGCGGCGGAGCTCGGAATTCTTCCGCCCACCGTCTGCAAGCACTTGAAAAAAGCGCGGGCGCGTATTGCCAAAGTTATGCGGCTTTCCTTTCCGCGCCTGAGAGGGGGCGGCGGGAATGTCCAGTGAGCTGGTGTTTTACATTGTTTCCGCCGCCGCAAAGCCCGTCGCCGCCGTATCCATGCGGTACGACTGCAAGGTTTCCGTTTACGGGAAATGCGCGCTGCTTTCGGTTGTCTTTGAGGACGGCCACACCGTGGAGGGCTGCGGCTGCACCATCTTCGGAGCGCTGCACGCGCTGATGGCGGAGAGCGGGAAACATCCCGGCTATTTCGGAATCTGGAAAAATCTTGACTGAAAGGGGCCTGTATCATGGCAAAATCGAACGAGGAAAAAATGCTGGAGCTGCTCGCCTTTGGCAAAGTCACCGACACGGTAAAGCTGCTGACGGAAATGCAGAAGGAAAAACCCGACCCCGCCGTCTTTGACAAGCTGGAGCTGCGGAATATCCATACTATCCGCTGCACCAGCACCGGCGGCTTTGAAGTGGAATTTTACGACCGCTTCAAGGCAATGCTCACGCTGCGCGGGCTGCGTGTCGGGGATGGCGTGCCGTCCTTTTATTCAGCCTTACAGAGCGCAGCCGCCGGACTCTCGCAGGAAAAAGAAGAACAGGAATATCTTTCCCGTCACGAATAACAGAAACCGCGACCGCGAACACCGGGCAGCGGAGCGGCGGGATAATTCCCGGTTGACATTTTAAGGAAAGGAGAGTGGGAAAAAATATGCGGTCTGGATTCATGGAAATTAACGAATTTGAGCATGTACTGGCGGCGCTTATGCCCGCAAACCGGCTGGCCTGTGAGGTGAGCGCATGTACCGGTTTGCGCATAGGGGACGTGTTGAATTTGCGGTCTGCGCGGCTCTGTGAGCGCTTTACTGTGCGCGAGCTCAAAACGGGCAAGACGAGACGAGTTACGCTGCCGCATGAGCTGCTGGACAGGCTTATTGCGCAATCCGGTAAGATTTTCGTCTTTGAGGGACGGGAAAACTATCGGAAGCCGCGCACAAGACAGGCGGTTTATAAGGATTTGACGCGGGCGGCAAAGCTGTTCAGAATCAGGGGAACACACATCAGCCCGCACAGTGCGCGCAAAATCTACGCCGTGGGAGAATACCGGCGGACGGGCAGCTTGCAGCGGGTCAAGGAGCTTTTAAACCACAGCGATGAAGCGGTGACCATGCTGTACGCCATGGCGGACGAGCTGACGCAGCGCCGGGAAAAAAGAAAAAAATAGCTTGACTTTTTTCCGGATTTGATTTATTGTTTGCTTAGCGCTTCCGATTCTCGATGAAAGGAGGATGGGTAAGCGCGATTCAGCAAAATTTTCATTTTGTCTGCGGAGCGTAAATTGCGAGGGCTGGAAGATGGCCTATTTTTTTTGAATGTTAAGCAATTAGACAAAATGAATATTTTGTATAATTAAGGGGAGAGAAAAACCAACGAAAGGATTTGGATTCGTTTATGCAATCAGAAATAAAATCCGAATGGATGTCTGAAGCGCCGCCGATCATCAAAGAATTTCTGGGATACGTCGGGACGATTAAAGGAAAATCTCCAAAAACCGTTGATGAATACTATCTTGACTTACGTACGTTCTTCAGGTATATTAAAAAATCCCGGGGCCTTGTGCCGCCGGAAACCGATTTCGAGAAAATCAGTATTTCCGACATTGATCTCGATCTCATTAAAACCATTACTCTGACGCATGTTTTTGAGTACATGAATTATCTGTCCACAGAACGCCAGAACAAAGCTTCGACCCGGTCCAGAAAGGTTTCCAGTTTACGGACTTTTTTTAAATATCTGACGAATAAGACCGGAAAACTGGCTGTAAACCCGGTTCAGGAGCTGGAAACGCCCAAGCAAAGAAAAGCTTTGCCGAAATATCTGACTTTGGAGCAAAGTCTGGAGCTTTTGTCCAAAGTGGACGGTCCTGCCAAAGAACGGGACTACTGTATTCTGACATTGTTTTTAAACTGCGGCATGCGGTTGTCCGAACTGGTCGGCCTGAATCTGAGCGATGTCCGCCACGGCACGTCGACGGTCAGGATCGTCGGCAAGGGCAACAAGGAACGGATCGTTTATCTGAACGACGCCTGTCTTGACGCGATCGACCGCTATGTCGCGGTGCGGCCCAATGATGCTCTGATCGACAAAAACGCGCTGTTCATCAGTAAGCAGAAGAAGCGCATCAGTCCGAAAACCGTACAGTATCTCGTCAAAAAGTACCTTTCGGAAATTGAACTCGGCAACCTTTCCGTACATAAGCTCCGCCACACGGCGGCGACCCTGATGTATCAGCACGGACATGTCGACATCCGGGTCTTAAAGGATATTTTAGGCCACGAAAATCTGGGTACCACTGAAATTTACACTCATTTGTCCGACGAACAGATGGCCAACGCGGCAAAGGCGAATCCACTGTCACGGGTAAAGCGGCGCGATTCCGCCGATTTAAAGAAGGTAAAAAAAGAACCGGAATGACCGGTTCTTTTTTGTATTTAACCCAGCTTTGCCCGCGGATGGCAGTTGTTATACACTTTTTTAAAATGATCGTTTAATAAGTGTACGTAGACCTGTGTGGAGGAAATATCCGCGTGGCCAAGCATCATCTGTATATCCTTCAGCTCCGCGCCGTTTTCCAGCAGATGCAGTGCAAAGGAGTGGCGGAGCGTATGGGGAGTAATTTCCTTGACGATTCCCGCCTTTTCCGCGTATCCTTTTACAATTTTCCAGAAGCCCTGACGGGTAAGCCTGCGGCCGTTCAGATTCGTAAAGAGTGCCTGTCCCCCATCCGGCGTGATGATCAGGCTTCTGACTCTGATAATATATTCCGATATGGCGTTTACCGCCGTAGGATAAACCGGAATCAGACGTTCGCTTTTGTCATTTTTGCAGCTCAGCATCCCCGTGTGAATATTGATATCCTGAATATTCAAATCGACCAGCTCCGAAGCCCTGATTCCGGTTGCGTACAGAAGCTCCAGCATGGCTTTGTCGCGGCAGCCCTTCGATTCCTGAGTATCCGGCTGGGACAGCAAAAGCTCAATTTCCTTGCCGGACAGGATCTGAGGGAGTTTTTTTACCGTCTTCTCCAGCTTAACGGCCTTTGCTGGATTGCTGTCCGTCTGGCCGGTAAGAATCAGATACTGATAAAAACAGCGGATGGAAGCGATATTTCTGGTAATGGTAGCGTTTGACTTTTTCGATTCCGTCAGATTTGCAACATATGTATTGATAAAGTCGGGATCCGCCTGAGTTGGGTCATCCGGCCCGTTCTCCTCCAGGAATGATAAGAAATGCCCGACGTCGCGAAGATACGAATCCAGTGTGTTTGCAGACACAGCCTTTTTATTGACCAGATAATTGCTGAAATCCGAACAATAGTCCTTCATTTTGTCCTATCCCCTCTATTTTTAAAAAGAAAACATACCCGCAAAACATCCTGAAAATATAACGTCAATCACCGCCGCCAGAAAAGCAACCATCAGAATCACGCCGAAGTTCAATAAATACGGTTTCATTTTCGGCGGGCTGATTGTCCCTCTTTGAGACACAACACTGCAAGACGCAATCATTCGGGAAAATCGTGTCCCCTCCCTTGCCGCAAGCAGAATTGCAAGGCAGCACACAAATGCCCCGGGCAAAATAACCACCAGATTAAACAATACGCCCATAAAGCCATAAGCCGCATACAGATATCCGGATGTCAGCCCCAGACCGAACCCCCGGAAAAACAGAACCGCAGGGATGATGAACATCCCCCACACGGAAAGCCCGCAAAGAAAACAGGCCAGTATAAAAAGAAAGGAGGAAGCAAAGGAAGCGGAAAAAATGGAGATAATCGGCTGTACAGCCCTGGCTTTATAATTGCTGTAAAATAGAAAATCCAGTTTATTCAACGCGTTGAAATCCGCATTTCTGGCGAAAACCGCTCCAAAAATCATACCGATGATCAAAGAAAGCGAGAACAGCACCAGAACATAATTTTCACGCAGTGCTTTTAAAAGAATTCTGCTGTTGATAACAGGCCTGTGCCGAAAGCTGTGTTTTACAACAATCATACTCAAACATCCCCTTAACAGATATAAGGAACCATTCATAAATGTATGAGAATGATTTGTGTTATATGATTATTTGCCCAGCTCTTCCGCTCTTTTTGTACAGGCCCTCATCGCCTCGTCCACGATTTGCTCAAAATGACGCTCATAAAAAACGTCCAGCGCTTTTAAGGTGGTTCCGCCGGGTGAAGAGACCATTTTAATCAGCGCTTCCGGGGTCAGCTCCGGCTGGCGCAGCATCCCCGCGCTGCCCTCCAGCGTCTGGCAGATCAGCTGCAAAGCCGTGTCGGCGGCAATCCCCTGTCGGACGGCGCTGTCCAGCATCGCTTTGGCGAACAGATAAATATACGCCGGGCTGCTGCTGTTTACGGAAATGACGGCGTTCATCTGGCTTTCGTCCAAAACCGTTACCGTGCCGCAGGCGGCGAATAATGACAGAACCAGCTGAAAATCTTCGTCCGTTACATTTTCCGTCCTGCTTAATGCGGTTGCGCCTTTGCCGATCAGAAGGGGCGTGTTGGGCATGGTCCTGATCACCGGGCACCGGCGGCCGAGAGCACTGTTGATATAGTGGGTGGAAATACCCGCCGCAATAGAAACAAACAGAATTTTTTCATTTACAACCGGTTTTACCGAAGCCAATACTTCAGCAAAATTCTGCGGTTTGACCGCCAGAAAAACGATATCGCATTTTTCAATTAGCTGTTCAATAGAGTCAACGGTCCGTACTCCCGCCTTTTGCCGCAGCGTTTCCCGCTTCTCCCGGTTGATATCATAAACAAAAACCTGCTGTGCCGGAAAGGTTTTTGTCCCGACAATCCCATTAATAATAGCGCCTGCCATATTGCCGGCGCCGATAAACCCCAGTATTTTATCACTCAAAGAGAACACCTGCCTTGTAACTATATACTATAATACATTTTTTACCAGTTAGCAATACAAAAATATACAGGAAAACTATTTTTATGCATTCTTAAATAATTTATGTAAACTTGATTATGTAAACTAAAAGAAATTATGTAATAAGTGTTATGTAAACCTAATGAATAAAAATACGCACGCTTACATTTTTCAAGCAAGCGTGCGCCGCTTATCCGTTTTCTTTTGTTATTCGGCCATGGCCGCTTTGATCATAATGGCGCATTCCAGACGCTTTTTTTCAAGATCACAGGAAATTTTATGGGCTTTATGGATATCTCCTTCATACTGCTGGCTGTTCGCGTTGCAGCCCCCGCTGCAGTAAAATTTGGCCCAGCAGTTTCTGCATTCCGGTTTTGAATAGATGTTTGCCAACGCGAAGGAATGCTTCATATCGGTATTCAGGGTTCCGTCCATGACATTCCCCATTTTAAAGCTCTCGTCCCCTACGAACTGATGACAGGGGAAAATATCTCCCTCGGGCGTTACGGCGATGTATTCGTTGCCGCAGCCGCAGCCGCGAAGGCGCTTGATGGCGCATGGGCCCTGGTCGAGGTCCAGCATAAAATGGAAGAAATTGAACCCCTTCCCCGCCTTTTTGCGGTCAATGATCGTATTTGCCAGACGCTCATACTCTTCAAATACGCGGGGCAGGTCCTCTTCCCTGATCGAATAATCCAGCTTCACGTCCGAGACCACCGGCTCAACGGAAATCTGCTCAAAGCCAAGCTCGGCCATATGTAACACGTCGTTGGTAAAATCAAGATTGTGTTTGGTAAAAGTTCCTCTGGCGTAATAATCCTTGTCGCCGCGCGACGCGACCAGCTTCTGGAACTTCGGAACAATTGTATCATAGCTGCCCGTACCGTCGGCCCTGACGCGCAAAAGATCGTTGACGCTTTTTCTTCCGTCAAGGGACAGCACGCAGTTTGACATTTCCCGATTGATAAAATCGATCTTATCGTCCGTCAGCAAGATACCGTTTGTCGTAATGGTGAACCGGAAGTTTTTATTATGTTCTTTTTCGATACTGCGGGCATAATTGACGATTTGCTTGACGACCTCGAAATTCATCAGCGGTTCGCCGCCGAAGAAATCGACTTCAAGGTTATGCCTTCCCTCTGATCTCTCGATCAGGAAATCGATCGCTCTCTTCCCTACCGCAAAGGGCATCAGCATTCTGCCGCGGCCAAAGTCTCCCTTGGCGGCAAAGCAGTATTCGCACCTTAAATTACAGTCGTGGGCAATATTCAGGCACATGGATTTTATCGGGGCGTCCTTCATCATTTCAGCGAACTTTCCATATTCGTCCGTTGAAAAAAGCTGACCGATCCGGTACAGCTCTTTCAGCTCCTCATAGGCTTCACGAACGGTTTCGCCGTCATATTTTCCGCTCAGGCCGTTCAGCATTTCCTGCGGAGGATTCTCCGGCACGCTGTCATTTAAATAGTCCAGCATATCAAACGGCGCGTCGTCAAAAAGATGGACTGCCCCGCTGTTGGTGTCCAGTACGATATGAAAACCATTTAAAGAATACTTGTGAATCATGTATTTTCTCCGTTTACACAAAATTTAAGGGACATTGCTGTCCCTTAAGGTTTGAATGAAATTCAAATCGATTGATTTATCTGCCGGCGTTTTCGCACTTCTGATTTGCGACAGTGCAGGAAGTTTTGCAGGCCGACTGACAGGACGCCTGGCACTCGCCGCATCCGCCTTTGACCGCGCTCTCTTTCAAATTGGCTTTATTTAAAGTCTTAATCTGTTTCATGTTTTGAAACCTCCATTTCAATATTACTGATTATTTTCGCTTCCTGATTATACCACACTGACGGAAAGAAGAAAAGCATTATTTTACTTTTGACTTCTTGCTGACCGCAAGCAGCCCGCCGATCGCGCCGGAAAGCACCATGACCAGCATCCTGATTCCGGCCGTAAGGGAAACAGGCTCATGGGACGCAATCATACCGGAAACAAGAAACAATATAAACAGCAGCAAACCGGACAAAGCGCCGTAGGCCAAACCGCGTTTACGGGAAATTTTCGCTGTGACAAACCCCGCCACAAAGGACGCGAGCACGGACAATCCGAGCATCATAGGGGAAATCAGATTCTGCGGAATATGTCCCGCCGACACAAAGGCCAAGGCAAAAGCACCCAACAGGGCAGCACAAAGCACGGCCCCGACGACAGTCCCGAGGATAATGGAGCGCAGCGCTCCCAACATCGGATTTTCATTGAAATGCTTTAAATGCTTCTTGCTTTTCATTACCAGCGCCCCCTCAAATATCTAATACAATAGATATTCATAAGGCGCCGAAGATATACTAATGATTCCGCTTTTTCGGCTTATTCGGCGTCCGCGTGAACGGTATCGATGCTTCCGATCGCCCAGCGCTTGATGCGGATTTTGACGCGGTCCGTACCGGTTTCGATAACGATGGTGTCGGAATCGTCCTTAATGCCGACTACTCGTCCGACAATTCCGCCGATTGTGGTGATATCATCGCCGACTTGGATATTGTTGCGCATTTTTTCTTCATTTTTCTTTTTCTTGGACTGGGGACGGATTCCAAAGAAATAAAAAGCGCCGATAATGGCCACGTAAAGGAGAACGATGGTCCATGTACTTCCTCCGGCCGCAGTGGTTCCTGTCAAAGTGTTGAAATTCATTATAGAGCTGCACCTCCCATTTAATATAATGATTATAGCAACTTCTTCGTTGTCTTGCAAGGATTTCTTATATCCTCATGCTCAATTTCGAGATATGATCGCTATAGAATTCTTCAAAACGGCCCTCATCAAGAGAAAGACGGATCTGTTCCAGAAGGGAATTGTAAAAATAGATGTTGTGCATGACGCAAAGCCGCAGGGCGAGCATCTCTCCGCTTTTAAAAAGATGGTGAATATATGCACGCGTAAAATTGCGGCAAACGGGGCAGCCGCAGTGTTCGTCGAGCGGTTTCCCGTCGAGCGTGTATTTCGCGTTCATCATATTCCGGCAGCCGTCCCAGGTAAAGGTGTGCCCGTGACGGGCGTTTCTGGACGGCATAACGCAGTCGAAAATATCCACGCCGCGCCTGACCGATTCCAGAATATTGGCCGGGGTGCCCACCCCCATCAGATAACGGGGCTTGTCCTTCGGCATTTCGGGTTCCACCGCCTCGATGATGCGGTACATCTCTTCCGCGGTCTCCCCCACCGCCAGCCCGCCGATGGCGTACCCGTCGAGGTCGAGTTCCCGGATCTGTTTCATATTCTCGATACGCAGGTCCTCGTAGGTGCTGCCCTGATTGATTCCCCACAGCATCTGGCGGGGATTGATCGTGTCAGGCAGCGTGTTCAGCCTGTCCATTTCCGCCTTGCACCGATACAGCCAGCGAACCGTGCGCTGACAGGAGCCGCGCGCGTAATCGTATTCCGAAGGATTCTCCACGCATTCGTCAAAGGCCATTGCAATGGTAGAGGCCAGATTGGACTGAATTCTCATGCTTTCTTCCGGTCCCATAAAGATTTTATGGCCGTCGATATGGGAAGCGAAGGTCACGCCTTCCTCGGTAATATTCCTGAGCTTTGCCAGCGAAAACACTTGAAATCCGCCGCTGTCGGTCAGGATCGGCCCGTCCCACCGGGTAAACCGGTGCAGGCCACCCAGCTTTTTCACGTTTTCGTCGCCCGGTCTCAGATGAAGATGATAGGTATTGCAAAGCTGCACCTGGCATTTCAGTTCTTTCAGATCCAGCGCGGACACACCGCCTTTAATCGCGCCGCAGGTAGCCACGTTCATAAAAGCCGGAGTCTGAACCGTCCCGTGCGGCGTAGTGAATTCGCCGCGCCTTGCCGCTCCCGTATTGCTGATTAGCTTATACATGTTTTAATCCTTATTTATCCTTTCGTATCAGTAAATGAACATCGCGCCGGCCATATGCATGGCAGGCAAGACCGGCGTCGCGATGCCTTGTTTCAAGCCTGTTAAATGATCAGCATCGCGTCGCCGAAGCTGAAAAAACGGTATTTTTCCTGAACGGCGATCCGGTACGCGTTCATAATATGCTCGTAACCCGCAAGGGCGGAAACCAGCATGATGAGCGTGCTCTCCGGCAGGTGGAAATTGGTGATCAGGCCGTCCAGCACTTTGAACCGGTAGCCGGGATAAATAAAAATATCCGTCCATCCGGCGCTTTCCCTGATACAGCCCTCCGCGGTCCCGACGGACTCCAGCGTGCGGCAGCTTGTCGTTCCCACCGCAATGACGCGGCCGCCGTTCCGTTTTGTTTCATTGATGGCATCCGCCGTTTCCTTCGGGAGATAGTAATGTTCCGAATGCATTTTGTGGTCCAGTACCTTTTCCGCCGTGACCGGGCGGAACGTGCCCAGCCCAACGTGCAGCGTGACAAACACCACTTTTACGCCCTTGGCCTTTACCTTTTCCAGAAGCTCCGGCGTGAAATGCAGCCCGGCGGTCGGCGCGGCCGCGGAACCGACTTCCTTGGAATACACGGTCTGATAGCGCTCATTGTCGTTCAGATGCTCCGTGATGTAATGCGGCAGCGGCATTTCTCCGATCTGATCCAGGATTTCATAGAAATTCCCTTCATAGGTAAAACGCGCCAGACGGTTGCCTTCGTCGATGATTTCCAGCACTTCCGCCCTAAGAAGGCCGTCGCCGAAAACGAAACGGGAACCGGGCTTCGCCCGCTTGCCGGGGCCGCAGAGAACTTCCCATACATCCCCTTCCCGGTGGTTCAAAAGCAGGAACTCCACGCGGGCCCCCGTCCCTTCCTTGATCCCGTAAAGCCGGGCCGGCAGAACGCGCGAATCGTTCAGGACAAGACAGTCGCCGGGATTTAAGCAGTCAATGATATTGAAAAAGTGTTTATGGGCAATCTCGCCGGTTTCCTTGTTCAGTGTCAAAAGTCTGGAGGAATCGCGCGGTTCCAGCGGGGTCTGCGCAATCAGTTCTCTCGGTAAATCATAGAAAAAATCTTTTGTCTGCAAATTTTTTAAATCCAATGTCATTTCCATATCTCCCACATAATATACTACCGATTCTTTATTATAAATAAATTGACAAGTAATAGCAACCCATGTTATTATAATTCAAAGATAGAGGCGCGATTTTAAAAAGTAACGGATCTCAGGCTGCCAAAGCCGTTGATCGTCCGTGAAAGGTAAACTCGCCGAAGGGGGTTTCAGGGCAGGAAACCGCCTGGTTGTTTTTGTGAACAGCAGAACAACTGTCATCATGTTGATATGATGGAGCGCTATCGGCTAACATTTGGTCTGGCAGACGCCGGACCCTATCAATGTCGAACAGTATCTATTATATTTGCCTGATGACCGGTTTTCAACCGGTTTTTTTCTTATGTATATATTTTCTCATTCTTTAAACATATATATTACAGGAGGGCTACCAATGAAAAAATATCATGTAGGGATTATCGGCGCAACCGGCATGGTTGGTCAAAGATTTGCTACGCTGATCGAGAACCACCCGTGGTTTACGGTTACCGCGCTCGCGGCGAGCGCGCGTTCCGCCGGAAAAACATATAAAGAGGCTGTTGGGGACCACTGGCTGATGACAACGCCGATGCCGAAATCAATGGAAAATATGATCGTGTTCAACGCGGAGCAGGACATTGAAAAGATCACTTCCGTTGTTGACTTCGTGTTCTGCGCGGTCAATATGAAAAAAGAGGAAATCAAAGCGCTGGAAGAAGCCTATGCCAAAGCGGAGTGCCCGGTGATGTCCAACAACAGCGCAAACCGCCCGGTGGCCGACGTACCGATGATCATTCCGGAAATCAACGCGGACCATGCCGAAGTCATTGACGCGCAGCGCAAACGTCTCGGCACAAAACGCGGATTTATCGCTGTGAAATCGAACTGCTCCCTGCAGAGCTACGTTCCGGCCATCCACCCTCTGATGGACCTGAACGTAACGAAAGTGCTCGCCTGCACCTATCAGGCCATTTCCGGCGCGGGAAAAACCTTTCAGACGTGGCCGGAAAGCCTTGATAACGTCATTCCCTTTATCGGCGGAGAAGAAGGAAAATCTGAAAATGAACCGCTGAAAATCTGGGGGCATGTCGAAAACGGTGCAATCGTCAACGCCGCTTCCCCATCCATTACCTCCCAGTGTCTTCGCGTTCCCGTTTCCGACGGGCATACCGCCGCGGTTTTTCTCTCCTATGAAAAAAAAGTTGAGATGGAAGAAATTATCGCAAGATGGGAAAACTTTAAGGGAATCCCTCAGGAGCTTCAGCTTCCCAGCGCCCCAAAGCAATTTTTGCATTATTTCCGCGAGGACGACCGTCCGCAGTCAAGGCTTGACCGTAATTTGGAGAACGGCATGGCCGTTTCCATCGGACGTTTGCGCCCGGATACGCAGTACGATGTAAAATTTGTCTGTCTGTCCCACAACACTCTGCGCGGAGCCGCAGGCGGAGCTGTTCTGATGGCGGAGCTTCTTTGCGCAAAAGGTTATATCGATTGAAGAATTTGCGAATTTGGAGGTAAAGTGTCATGAAAAAGCTTATTTTCAGCGGTTCCGGCGTCGCGATCATTACGCCGATGAACGAGGACGGTTCCGTGAATTATGACGTTTTGGGCGATCTCGTCGAATTTCATATCGCAAACGGAACGGATTCCATTATCGCCTGCGGTACGACAGGAGAATCGGCAACATTGGACCACGAAGAGCATTGCAGGGTCATCGAATACATCATTAAAAAGACAAATAAACGGATTCCGGTCATCGCTGGTTCCGGCAGCAACGACACCCGCTACGCGGCAGAGCTGTCCCTGACCGCCCAGGAGCTTGGCGCGGACGCCCTTCTGATGGTTACGCCCTATTACAATAAAACCTCTCAGGCCGGTCTGGTAAAGCATTATCACTATGTGGCGGACCGTGTGAAGCTTCCGATCATCGTTTACAACGTACCGTCCAGAACGGGCTGCAATATCAAACCGGAAACGTATCTGGAGCTTTCCAAACACCCGAATATCAATGCCGCAAAAGAGGCGAACGGGGATATTTCCGCTCTGGCGAGAACCATTTCCCTTTGCGGCGACGAGCTGAATATATACTCCGGAGAAGACAATCAGACGCTGCCCATTCTTTCTCTGGGCGGTAAGGGCATTATCTCCGTATTCGCGAACATCATGCCGAAAGAAATGCACCAGATCTGCGCGGATTTCTTTGACGGCAACCTTGCTGCCAGCCGCGCGGCATTTTTGAAATACCTTGAGCTGATGGACGCACTGTTCATGGATGTGAATCCGATCCCGGTGAAGGCGGCCATGAAAATGCTCGGATTCAACAGCGGCGGCTGCCGTCTGCCGTTAACGGCGATGGGTGAAGAAGCGGAAGTAAAACTCGCGATGATTCTTAAAAAGTATAATGTGTTAAAATAAATTGACCTTTCCGGAGGGAATGTAAAATGACAAGGATGATTATCTGCGGATGCAACGGCAAGATGGGCCGTGAGGTTTCGGCCTGTGCGGCGCTGCGGGACGACTGCAGGGTCGTAGGCGGGATCGATATGAATACGGAGGCGAAGGAGGATTATCCGGTTTTTGCGAAACCGACGGATATCAATGTCGACGCCGACGTCATCGTCGATTTTTCCAACCCCGCCCTTCTGGCTTCTTTGCTCCAGTATGCGCAGGTTCATAAAACGCCGCTTGTTCTGTGCACCACCGGTTATAACAAAGCGCAGGTGGAAGCGCTCACCCGTGTTTCCGAAGATGTCCCCGTATTTTATTCGGGCAATATGTCGCTGGGGATCAACCTGCTGATCGAATTGTCCAAAAAGGCGGCTAAGGTGCTGGGCAGCGGCTTCGACGTAGAGATTATAGAGAAACACCACAATCAGAAGGTCGACGCGCCGAGCGGCACCGCACTCATGCTGGCCGACGGCATTTCATCCGTCATGAACGAAAATGCGCATTACGTTTACGACCGGCATTCCCAGAGGAAGAAGCGCGATGCAAACGAAATAGGGATTCATTCCGTTCGCGGGGGAACCATTGTCGGCGAACATGAAGTGATTTTCGCCGGACACCATGAAGTGATTACGCTCGCTCATTCCGCGCAGTCGAAAGAGGTTTTCGCCGTCGGGGCGATCAACGCGGCCGTTTTTCTGGCAAAGATGCCCGCAGGGCTTTATAACATGTCTGATTTATTAAAATAGGAGGTAGCACGATGAGTACGGAACCAATGATCACCACTTCAAATGAAATCACCCTGATCACGCTGCAGAACTGTCCCTCCGAGCTGACCTTTACCGCCGATGTTTTTCAGAAGATTTCGGGGTCCGGAGTCAATGTGGATATGATTTCGCTTGCGCCGACGCGCGGCGCCTTCACTTCTATTTCCTTTACGATTTCCGACAACGATCTGGATAAAATTCTGACCTTTACATCCGATCTTCACGACAATTCCAATATCAAGACCATTGTCAGCAGCGGAAACTGCAAAATTTCCGTCTATGACCAGGGAATGAAGGACACCCCCGGCGTGGCGGCGAAGGTTTTTGCGGCGGCGGCGAAGAGCGAAACGGACATACGGATTATCACAACCTCCGAGGTAGACATCTCCCTGCTGGTTACGGGGGCGGATTTCGATCAGACGCTGAATGAAATCGAAAAGTGTCTGAAGAAATGAAAGCCTGCTCTCTGTTTTCTATAAAATAATAATCCCTTCCGTCGGGCAGTATGATCTGCTGATCGCGGAAGGGATTTTTTATCTCCAATAATAGATAACTACGGGAAAAATATAAACCGCGGTAAAAACACCGATGAACAAAACCGTAAAGAAAACAATCGCCGGCAGTTCCAGGAACCGGATTTTATGGTAGAGCCCTTTTCTCAGAAAGATCAGGAAAAGGATCAGAGCGGCGATCCCCACGGCGGATAAACAGCTTCCCAAAGAAAACCCGGGCGGAATATAAGAAACGGAGATTTCGTTTTTCCCTTTGTCCAGCCTGATCGCCATCATGGAATCCAGCACGCAGTTGATCTCGGTCTTTTTCCCGTTTACAGTCGCGGTATATCCCCTGCCGTCCGTAATCGGAAGGAAAAGATAGGACTGGTCGTCGGCCGCGTCCGCAGTGCCGGTAATCCGGTTCCCCGACTGCTTCAGCTGCGCGGCGGCGGTACCGCTGACCGCTTTCTTTAAAACATCGTCCTTAAGTCCGGCGATCCCAAAGGATTTCACGTCGACTTCTTTTAAAACCTGGATTTCCACTTCCACCGTCTGGTCGCGGAAGGTGCCGAGATTCAGGAGTCCGTTACTGCTTTGATTCGGATAATCGTCCTGTACGGTCATCCCGTTTACCAGAATATTGAAGCTTGAGTTGATATGCTCGATCAGGCTGTTCGACAGCCTGTCAAAGCAGTCGAAATAAAGCGTTTCCGTTCCCTGAACCGGAATCCGGTAAACCACCGACCCCTCGGCGCTGTTGTCCGGAAAAGTAAGAGAATATCTTTCTCCGGCAGTATAGGCGATATTATTCAGAAGAGTCGGCTCGTAATAGGTAAACAGCTTGTCCTGTGTATGAAAGAGGGATTCAAAGACAAACTGCTGCATGTTGAGGCGGGTCGTGTCCGGCAGAGTGCTGAACGCCTGAATGGCATCGGAATGAACAACAAACCCGACGGGAAGAGTGTCCTCTTTTTTTCGGATCTCATATTTCTCATTCCGATAAACCTCCTGTTCCTTGCTGAAGGAAGTTCCCCTGCGGAGAATCGTATAACGGTTCCCCATAACGGCGTCGGTCAGCTTGGTGCCGCCGTTTGAGTTGACTTCCATCCAGTAGGACGAATAACCGAGCTTCTTCATGGTGTACAGAAAGCTTTCGCCCGTCAGCGACGTATAATGGCTCAGCGTATGATACCCCAGGCCGCCCATCAGGTTTACGTCGAAGTATTTTTCTTCGGATTTTACGCGGTAAAGGGAGTCGTCCCCGATCCGGCCGCTCAGATCGATGACGGCTGCCTCGGTTTTTCCGTTGTTGGCGGCCGAGGCCACGTAAACGCCGGAATTAAATACGCATTCCAGTACAACCATGACGCACAGCAGGACGGAAAACGCGGTTTTACCCAGCAGCCTGAACTGGTAGAGCAGCAGAAGGACGAGATACGCGAGTCCCGCGACCAGAGAAAACAGGAGCAGAAGCCGGAAGCTTGCGCTGTTCCCCCACAGGGTTTCCGTGTAAATCCGGACGACATCATATTCCTTATAAAAAATCAGGCATTCCGCAAGGAATACGGCGCTGACCGCCAGCATCCCGCCAAATACGGCCAGCGGGCTGCTTGACGTAAGGCGATTTTCCCGATTGATTTCCGACAACACGGCGGCGAGCAGAATCAGGCCGAAAAAAATGGTGATATATCCGTAGCGGACCGGAAAAGCCTGATAGTTTCCGGTCTGCCACATTTTATTGATCGGTTCTATGAAAACCGGTATCATGGTCAGAACAAACAGGATAAACACAAAACTCGTATTCGGTGGAAGCCTTCTCGCAAAAAATAAATAGACAATCAGCGCGGCAAAGATCGCGCCCGAGCACAGAATCACGGGAAAAGTCGTGTCCAGTCTGGAAATCAGCCCGCCCACTCTTAAACTGGTAAACAGGTCTCCGGTTCTGGCGGAGGCCGTATACTGCATCAGGGAGGGGAGCCAGACCACGGCGGTAATCAAAGCGGTAATCAGGGTGGAAACTCCCAGAAGCACAATATTTTTCCGGCGCGTCCCCTTTTTCGCGAAGAAACAGACGTAAACCCCGGACACCAGCACCAGAAAAATCGACACCATATAGCTTAGATAGAAATTCACTGTCAGTATCGCTGAAAAAGAGAGGACATACCATAGAATTTTTCCTTCGTCGGCCAGCTTGATCAGGCCAATCAGAAGAATCGGGAAAAGGTACATGACGTCCAGCCATACGTGGTTCTGGTAGTAGAACATGGCGTAGCCGCAGAAAGCATACATCACGGAGATCGCGATGTTTTGCAGAACATCGAGCTTTTTGAATCGAAAGCGGAAAAAGACGCTTGCCGTAAACGCGCACGCCATCATTTTCAGTAAGACCAGAATATTCATGAAAAGATAGAAATCGGCCTTGTCGACAAAGGCAGCCAGAAAGCTGAACGGGCTGCTGATAAAAAACAGGAATACGCCCCAGAAGCTCATGCCTCCGGCGTTCTGCAGATTCAGAAACATGTTTGCTTTTCCGGACAGGATATCTTTAAAGTCCATCAGAAAAGGGATGACCTGTTGGTTCATGTCGCACCACGAGAGAGTGTTGTATCCAAAAGGAAACATCCTGCTTACAAAAAATACCGAAAGCATAATCACCATCACCGAAGCGGGCGCCAACAGAAAAGAGCCGTTTTTTTTCATCTGGATGAGTCCTCCAACATTTGTCAATGTACCTATTATAAGGAATTGCCGGATGAAAATCAATCAAAACAGCCCGCCGCCGAAATTTCGGCGGCGGGCTAAGCAAACTTTTGCGTTAATCCACCAGATTGACTTTATGGAACACCTTTTTCCCCTTTTTGATCACCACATATTTTTTCCCGAAACGGTTCAGGGACAGCTTCTCCGTGCTGGAAAGGATCTTCTCGTTATCGACTGAAATACCGCCCTGATCGATCAGACGTCTCCCCTCTCCTTTGGAAGGCGCCAGCTTTGTCAGGACCAGCAGATCAAGCACGCCGATTTCCCCGTCGGAAAAATCGGCCGCGGTAATATCCGTGGAAGGCATGTTGTCCGTGTTCTCGCCGCTGCCGAACAGAGCGCGCGCCCCTTCCTGCGCCTTTAACGCTTCCTGTTCGCCGTGAATCAGCTTAGTGACCTCAAACGCAAGAATTTCCTTGGCTTTGTTGAGCTCCCCGCCCTCCAGCTTCGCGAGCTCGTCGATTTCCGACAGCGGAAGGAACGTAAGGATTTTCAGGCATTTGATCACGTCGGCGTCGCCGATATTGCGCCAGTACTGGTAGAATTCAAACGGCGTGGTCTTTTCGGGGTCCAGCCAAACGGCGCCCTTTTCGGTTTTGCCCATCTTTTTTCCTTCGCTGGTGGTCAGCAGGGTAAACGTCATGCCGTAGGCTTCCTTGCCCTCTTTGCGGCGAATAAGCTCGACGCCGCCGATAATATTGCTCCACTGGTCGTCCCCACCAAGCTGCAGCTGGCAGTTGTACCGGTGGTTCAGCTCCAGAAAGTCGTAGCTCTGCATAATCATATAGTTCAGCTCAAAGAAAGAGAGTCCCTTTTCCAAACGCTGCTTATAGCATTCCGCGGCAAGCATGCGGTTGACGGAAAAATGCACGCCGACATTACGCAAAAACTCAATATAATTCAGATTCAGAAGCCAGTCGCCGTTGTTGGCCATAATCGCTTTGCCTTCCGAAAAATCAACCAGACGGGACATCTGCTTTTGGAAGCAGGCGATATTGTGGCCGATTTCCTCTTTGGTCAGCATTTTGCGCATATCGGATTTTCCGGAAGGATCGCCGACCATACCCGTTCCGCCACCGAACAGCGCAATTGGCGTATGGCCGGCTCTCTGCATGTGCGCCATGACCATGATCTGTACAAAATGGCCTACGTGCAGGCTGTCGGCCGTCGGATCAAACCCGATATAGAATGTGGTTTTGTGATTGTTGAGAAGATCCTGGATCTTCTCCTCGTCCGTCATCTGGGCAATCAAGCCCCTTGCTTTGAGTTCTTCGAAAACTCCCATAAAAAATCCTCCATTTCAGGGGGATAAAAACGCCCCCTGCTTATTTGCAGAGGGCGGAAATAACCGCGGTACCACCTCAGTTCACCGTAGCCTCACGGATACGGCCTTACGGGTACAAAAATACCCACGCGCTGTAACGTGCGCTTTCACGGCCAGATCTAATAGAAACCGTTCAATCCGGCGACTCCGGGATGTATTTCAGCCAAATCACGCGCCTGCTTACACCAGCCGCAGGTTCTCTTTGCCGGTATTTTGACTTACTTCTTCCCATCCATGTCATTATACTGCATTATACCCAATTCCCTCCGCATTGTCAAGACAAGCCATGCTTTTGGGCAAGCCTGAGCATTTCCGCCGCGTTTTCCAGCAGCAGCGGCGTGACCTGAGCCCCGCCCATAATTCTTGCCAGTTCCTGCTTTCTTCCCTCGTAATCCAGCTCGGCCACGTCGGTGAAGGTTTTGTTCTCCCGGACCTGCTTTTTGATTAAAAACTGCGCGTCGGCCAAAGCGGCTATCTGCGCCAGATGCGTTACACAGATCACCTGACGGTGGCCCGCGACCTCATGCAGCTTTAAACCGACCTTCTGCGCCGCGCTTCCGCTGATGCCGGTGTCGACTTCGTCGAAAATCAGCGTGTCAATATCGTCTTTTCCGGCAAGCACCGTTTTAATGGAAAGCATGATGCGGGAAAGCTCGCCGCCGGAAGCAATTTTTGCGATCGGTTTGGCCGGTTCTCCCGCGTTCACCGAAATCAGGAACTGAAGCTTGTCGCAGCCGAGCGAATTCAGCGGGCATTCCTCCTGCTGCACCTGAAAATCGATGTTCGGCATATCCAGAAAACGGAGCTCTTCCTTTACCCTTTTCGTAAAGGCCCGTGCCGCCTCCCTGCGGCAGGAGGAAATTTTTTTGGCAAGCCTTTCCGCTTCCGCCTTTGCCTTCTGATATTCCGCTGTCATCTGCAGGATCTTTTCATCCGAAAGCTGGATATCCTCCAGCTGGGACTTCGATTTTTCAAGAAAAGCGATCATCTTTTCCACAGATCCGCCGTACTTCAGGCCAAGGCGATAGAGGACGTCCAGCCTGTCCTCTATTCTTTCAAGGTCCGCGGGATCATATTCCAGCTCCGAGGAAAAACCGCGGAGCTCTTCTCCGCAGTCCTCCAGATCGTAGCGGATGTTTTTGATTCTTTCGGAAAGCTCGTGGATTTCCGGAAGATATTTTTCCGTTTCTGACAGAGCGTCCGAAGCGGAAACGACGGCGGACAAAGCTCCGTCAAAGCTTTCTTCCCCGTTCAGGGCCGATTGCGCCGTATGGATCGCCGAGGCAATCTTTTCGCTGTTTAAATAGCGGGTACGGGTTTTATTCAGCTCTTCCTGCTCGCCGATTCGCAGACCGGCAGCCTCCAGTTCCTTGATCTGATAGGTCAGCAGATCAATCTGTCTTGCTTTCTGCGTCTCGTCCATATCAAAAGCGTCCAGTGCGCTTTTGATATGCTGCATATTGCTGAAAGCGGCGCGATATTCCAAAAGCAGCGCTTCGGGCAAGCCCATGCGGTCGATGTACCGGATATGTAAATCGGGCGACAGCAGGTCGTAGCTTTCGTGCTGGCCGTGAATGCTGATCAGCAGGGTCCCGATCTCTTTCAAAACGGATACGGTTGCCGGACGGCCGTTGATACGGCACACGGCTTTGCCGTCGGTATGGATTTCGCGCTGAATCATAACGGAACCGTCTTCTTCCGGCGCGTAGCCGAAATCCGCCAGCTTATGGACGGCCTGTTCCCCCGGGTCGGAAAAAACGGCGGTGACAAAAGCGGAACGCGCTCCGGTCCGCACAAGCTCGCGTGAGGTTCTTTCCCCCAAAATCGCGTTGATGGAATCAATAACAATGGATTTTCCGGCTCCGGTTTCTCCGGTCAGAACGTTCAGGCCGGGATGGAAATCGATCCCGGTCTTTTCAATCACAGCAATATTTTCGATGTAAAGCTGAGAAAGCATTGTAATCACCCAACCATTTTTTTAAGTTCAGCAACCAGCTGCTGTGCATGGTCTTCGTCCCTCATCGCAATAAAAATGGTATCGTCGCCGGCCAGAGTGCCGACGGCGCCCTGCCAGTGCATGGTGTCCATTGCCGCGCAAACAGCCTGCGCCATGCCCGCGTGGCATTTGATTACCACCAGATTGCACGCGTAGTCGATCTGCACCGCAGAATCGGAAAGGAGGGAATAAAATTTAGAGGAGTAATCGGCCGTGTTGCTTCTGCCGGTGGAATATCTGTATTTTCCGTCGTGGGACAGAGTCTTGACCAGCCTGAGTTCTTTGATATCGCGGGAAACGGTGGCCTGGGTTACTTCAAAACCGTCTTCACGCAGGCGGCGCAAAAGTTCTTCCTGAGTATCAATCGCGTATTCGTTAATCAATTCAAGGATTTTTGCGTGTCGTCGTGTTTTCAATTCAATTTCTCCTCTCGGCTAATTTTTCATTCACTACCTCATAAAAATTATCGTCTTTTAATTTAATAATTCTCACCATGCGCTCCGAACGGCAAAAATTGATTTTCTGATTATCGGCAATCTGAATAAAAGTGTCCCCGTCCACGGACAAAATAATCTCGCTTTTATAGTGGGAACACGCCGTTACGCTCAGCTTGGCGTCCGGCCCGAAAATAACCGGCCTTGTCAGCAGAGAATGCGGACAGATCGGCGAAAGAAGAATACAGTTGATGCTCGGGTCGATCACGGGGCCGCCGGCGGAAAGGGAATATGCGGTGGAGCCGGTGGGAGTGGAAATAATCAGGCCGTCCGCCCTGTACTCGCAGACATTCTTGTCATTGAAATGAACGGTGATATCCAGGATCCGGGAAAGCGCTCCGCGGGCGATCACCGCGTCGTTCAGCGCCAAATGGGTTTCCGTTTTTCCCTGATTGACCAGCCGGATTTCCAGCATCATGCGGTTTTCGACGGTATAATCCCCGTCGATCAGCTTTTTCAGCTTGTCGAGCTCGTCCGTTTCCAGCCCGGCGACAAAACCGAGCCGCCCCACATTAATGCCCAAAATCGGCTTTTCCGCCACGGCGGCATGCCGGGAAGAGTGGATAATGGTTCCGTCGCCGCCAACGGCGATCACCGCGTCGCAGTCGGACATCATTTTATCAAAATCATCGTAAAAGAGAATGTGTAAATTTGGAAAACAGCTCTTCAGGTTTAACCGCATGCACACCTCTGCGCCGAATTTTTGCAGCGTTTCCGCCACCCGCGCGGTATGAAGCTGTGCGTTGTGCTTGCTTAGGTTCGGCATGATCGCTATTTTCAAATTATTCACCACCGTTTAATGTATGATGGGATTCTTCCACCAACGCTTCTATATTCAGCGGAACGCTTTCCGGTTTCTCCGATTTTTGAAGGTAAATCAGGTACTCGATATTTCCCTCCGGACCTTTTACCGGGGAATAGGTTAGGCCCAGAACGGAAAATCCGTGTTCCAGAACAAAGCCGGCTATTTTCTCAATCACTTCCCGGTGAACCGCCCGATCGCGCACCACGCCTTTTTTCCCTACTTTCCCCCGGCCCGCTTCAAACTGCGGCTTGATCAGACAGACGGCCTGCGCGTTTTCCGCCATGAACTCCCTTGCGACGGGAAGGACCAGGCAAAGCGAAATAAAAGAGACGTCCACGCTGAAAAAATCGATATCGTCCGGCACCTGCTCCCGCGTAAGGTAACGGACATTGGTGCGCTCCAGATTCACGACCCTTGGGTCCGTGCGCAGCTTCCACGCGAGCTGCCCGTAGCCGACGTCGATGGAATAGACCCTTTTCGCGCCGTTCTGCAGCATGCAGTCCGTAAAACCGCCGGTAGAAGCGCCGATATCCATCGTGATTTTCTCTTTCAGCTCAATCGGGAAAACAGACATGGCCTTTTCCAGCTTCCAGCCGCCGCGGCTCACATAGGGCATGGTCTCCCCGCGGATTTCTATTTTCGTACCGACCGGAAGCATGGTCCCGGGCTTGTCGGACTTCTGATGATCGATATAGACATTGCCCATCATGATCATTGCCTTGGCCTTTTCCCTGCTTTCGGCAAGACCCTGGTCAAACAGCAGGCAGTCCAGTCTTTTTTTCTCTATCACTTTTTGTACTCCGTCAATATCATATTTACCATTCCCTTGTCGTCGAGGCCAAGGGCGCTGAGCGACTGCAGCATTGTCGCATGGGGGACAAAGCCGGTGATCGCGCGTAAGCGGAACTCGCCGCGGTACCCGCCCTGCGACAGCAGATAGCTGAAATGCTCCCCGATTCCCCCCTGCTGGATTCCCTCTTCAAAGAAAAAGACTTTTTTCGCGGCCGCAGCTTCCGCTACCGCGTCCCTGTCCACCGGGGTAATCCGGTTCAGCTTGATAATTTTCGCGGGGACCCCCGACTCTTTCAGCGATGTGACGGCCTTGCAGGCCATGGAAAACAAACGGCCGTAGGTCACAATCACCAGCTCCGCCCCATCCTGTCCGTAAATGTCGTAAGCTTTCCCGGTGCTCTCAAAGTCGAAGGGCTTAAACATCGGCTTTCCGCGCGGATAGCGCACGGCGGAAACGCCTTCGCACTGGTACAGCGCCTGCTGGAAGGAAAAATAAAGCTCGTCATAGTAAGCCGGGGAATAAACGGTAATCCCCGGAACGGTGCTCAGAAAAGCCGCGTCAAAAATACCCTGATGCGTTTCGCCGTCGTCGCCGACAACGCCCGCCCGGTCAATGGCAAACGTCACCTTTACCCGTTGGATGGCCGCGTCATGAATGATCTGATCGTAGCCGCGCTGTAAAAACGTGGAGTAAATCGCGCATACGGGAAGCATGCCGCCCGCGGCAAGACCGCCGGCAAAGGTGACCGCATGCTCTTCCGCAATCCCCACATCGAAGAAACGGCCGGGAAACTGCTTCGCAAAACCCGTCAGACCGGTCCCCGTCTGCATCGCCGCGGTAATCGCGCAGATTTTTTCATCCTTACCCGCCAGCTCGCAAAGATGGCCGCCGAAAACACTGGAAAAATTCTCACCGGCGGGGGCGGATTTTCCCGTCTTAATATCGAAGCTGGATATCCCGTGAAAAGCTCCGGGATTCTGCTCCGCATACGGATACCCCTTTCCTTTGCGGGTGATCACATGGAGCAGAACCGGATGATTGATATTCTTGGCATTTTCCAGAACGTCAATCAGCTTTCCCAAATCATGACCGTCAAACGGCCCGTAATAATAAAAGCCCATATCTTCAAAAATGGTACTGTTATATAATATCTGCTTTAAAGCAGCCTTTGATTTCGAAAGAAAATGATGCAGCGGCTTTCCTACGTGAGGCAGCCGGTTCAGCGCGGTTTCAATATTGCCCTTTGCCCTGAAATAACCGGGCTTTGTGCGAATGTGCGCCAAATAGCGGGCGATAGAGCCGACGTTGCGCGAAATAGACATTTTATTATCGTTTAAAATAACAATAAAATTCTTCTTGAATCGCCCGGCGTTGTTCAGCCCTTCATAAGCCAGGCCGCCGGTCAGCGCGCCGTCGCCGATCAGGGAAATGACGTGGCCGGGTTCTCCGGCCAGAAGCTTTGCGTTGACGATTCCCAGCGCCGCGGAGATGGAGGTGCTGCTGTGCCCCACGTTAAAAGCGTCGTAGCTGCTTTCCATACGGTTCGGGTAGCCGGAAAGGCCGCCCTGCATCCGGATGGTGGAAATGGTGTCGCGCCTGCCGGTCAGAATCTTATGGGTATAGGCCTGATGCCCGACGTCCCAGACGATCCTGTCGTCCTTGGAACTGAAAACACGGTGCAGCGCAACCGTTAATTCAACGACCCCCAAGTTGGAAGCCAGATGTCCTCCGTTGTTGGAAACGGTCTTAATGATTTTTTCGCGAATTTCATCGCACAATTCATAAAGTTCATCCAGAGAAAGGTTTTGCAAATCTTCCGGAAAATTGATTTGATTTAAAAGGTTGTCCATTCCGTACCTCAACTGGCAGCCGCCGGACGCAGTATACCGGGATTCCGCATTTTACAGGGTCATCCCGTTCTGACGTTTTGCCGCGGCAACCGTATTTTTAAGGAGCATCGCAATCGTCATGGGACCGACGCCGCCCGGAACAGGAGTTATGTAAGACGCCGTTTTCTCCACGTTGGCAAAATCCACGTCTCCGCACAGTTTTCCGTTTTCGTCACGGTCCATTCCCACATCGATCACCACCGCACCCGGTTTCACCATATCCGCGGTAACAAATTTCGGTTTACCGACCGCCGCGACCAGGATATCGGCCTGTCTGCATACTTCCTTCAGGTTTTTTGTCCTGCTGTGGCAGATGGTCACCGTCCCGTTATGATGCAGGAGCAGCATGGCCATCGGCTTACCGACAATATTGCTCCTGCCGATGACGACACAGTTCTTTCCTTCGATCCCGATCTTTTCATGGCGGAGAAGCTCAATGACCCCCGCGGGAGTACAGGGCAGGAAGTGATAGTTTCCGATCATGATTCTGCCCACATTGGAAGGATGGAAAGCGTCGACGTCCTTTTCGGGATCAATGGCTTCCACCACCGCCTTTTCATCCAATCCGTCCGGCAGCGGGGATTGAACCAAAATACCGTTAATGTCTTTTTTAGCGTTCAGCTTCGCGACCAGGTCCATGATTTCTTTTTGAGAGGCGGACGCGGGCAGGGCGTATTCTTCGGAATAGATTCCCGCCTGGGCGCAGGCCTTCTTTTTATTGTTTACATACGTTCTTGACGCGGGGTCGTCTCCGACAATCACTACGGCAAGGCCCGGCGTTACGCCGAGCCGGGCTGTTTTCTCAACTTCAAGGGCCAGCTGAGCCCGAATTTCGGCCGCAACCGCTTTCCCGTCAATGTATTTCGCCATAACCTGCCTCCAAAATCATGATTTTTCGGTTTCTTCCGCCGTATCCTCGGAAGAAGCTGAAACGGGCTCTTCCTGTACCGTACCGTCCGGCGCGCCTTCAGAAGCGTCTGCGTCAAAAATAGTGCTTGTATCGTCGTCAATCAATTCTTCCGGTACTTCATCCGCCACGGCGTTCAGAGCCATGACTTTCGGGGAACCGCATCCGGTAAGAGAGGTTCTGCCGCGGAAAACAATCAACAATGCGATACCGGTTAAAACCGTTATCACGGCAACTACCTGTGAGACCCTGAGAGGAAGAACCGGGGTAATCAGGCTGTCCGTGCGCAGTCCTTCAATAAAGAACCGGCCGACACCGTACCAGATTAAATAGCAGAGAAAAACCTGTCCGTCATATCTTCTGAACCTGCGGCTGAAAATATGTAGCAGGACGAAGCCCAGAAGGCACCATAAGGATTCATAAAGGAAGCAGGGATGCACGGGGCCGTTCGCAATGGCGGAAGTGTTTTCGCTGACCATGCCCCACGGCAGAGTGGTTTCGCGGCCAAACGCCTCCTGATTGACAAAGTTGCCCCAGCGGCCGATCGTCTGTCCGATCAGGAAGCCGAGCGAGGCCAGGTCCAGCATGGCGGGAACGCTGATTTTGCGCAGCTTGGCGATCAGCGCGCCGCAGAGCAGGCCGCCGATGATTCCGCCGTAAATCCCAAGTCCGCCCTCCCAGATGTACAGGGCGCTGATCGGATTTCTCAGATACTGGTCGCTGGTGTCAAAAATGACATAGTAGGCCCTTGCGCCGATAATGCCGCCGATAATGCCGACAATCACGGCGTCGATGAGCCTGTCTTGATCCATATTGAATTTTTTGCAGCTTGCCATCACATAGAGGAAAGCCAGTAAAAAACCGACCGCAATAATCACTCCGTACCATCTGACGGTAAGCGAACCGATTGAAAACGCGACCGGATTGATTGTAAAGTGAATGCCCAGTCCCGGAAATTGAACATTTAACATATACTCCACCATTTCTCCACGCGCAAAAACAGATTAGACGCCGCCAAAACTTCGCGTGGGATGTTTTTCTGGCGGTAAGAATAAAAGCTTATTCTTCAGCCGGTCTTACGATGGAAAGTGCGGAATACTCCGGTCTGAGCTGGACATTGAGCCTGTTCTGCACGGACTGGATATCCGCCGAAGCAATCGTGTCGATATAGTTAAAAAGTTCATGGCCGGTAAACGCCAGGGAGGCCATGGTGTTGGCGATGTTGTCCACACTGTTGAAGGAGGAGACCATACGGCCGTAAACCGCTTTTTTGGAGCGCTCAAAAGCCGCGGGGTCCAGTCCGTGTTCACGCAGCCCGGCAACCTCTTTTTTGATCTCCCGCGCAACGGTATCGGGGTCCTTGGATTCCCCGGAAAAGATCACCGACGCATAACCGGGTCCCTCAAAATACTCATAGGAGAAGGAGGACTGATTGATCAGCCCGGCGTCCAGCAGCCTGCGGAACAGCGGGGACGAGTCGGAGGCCAAAATTTCCAGCAGGATTTCCGTGTCCGCGATTTCGCGCGCAGACAGGCGGTTTTCGCCCGCCTTTTCCTTAAAGCCCAACTGAAAGATCGGGGCGGCCACGGAAAGCTTCTGCTCCACCCTGCTCTCCACAACCCCCTCGGGTTCTTCTTCAAAAAAGCGGTCGATGGTGACGTTCTGAGAGGGCTTCAGCATTTTATCGCAAAGCTCCAGCACCCTGTAAACATCGACGTTTCCCGCGACACACAGCACCATATTGTTCAGGTTATAGAAGGTGTGATAGCACTGATAAAGCAATTCCGGCGTAATCTCCGCAATGCTTTCGACCGTTCCGGCAATATCGATCCTGACCGGATGCTTATGGTATAGGGCGCGAAGAAGGTTGAACATCACGCGCCACTGCGGGTCGTCGTCGTACATCCTGATTTCCTGCCCGATAATGCCCTGCTCCTTCTGTACGGTCTGCTCGGTAAAATAAGGGGACTGAACAAAATCCAGAAGGATTTCCAGCGACTCGTATACTTTTTCCGAACAGGAAAACAGGTAACAGGTTTTGTCAAAAGAAGTATAGGCGTTTGCGGAAGCCCCCGTTTTTGCGTAACGGGCAAAGGCGTCCCCATCCTCGCTTTCAAAAAGCTTGTGCTCCAGATAATGCGCGATGCCGTTGGGGACCGTATTCAGCTCGGTTTCTTCCGAAGTTTTAAAGCAGGTGTCCACAGAACCGTATTTGGTACCGAATACGGCATAAGTGGAACTGTAATTCTCTTTCGGATATACAAAGATTTTCAGCCCGGACGAATGGTTGATCTCAAAATACCGGTCGCCGATCCGTGAGCTTTTGATTTCCTTCATTACATTCATTCTTTTTCTACCCCGTTTCCGACCAAGCGATACACTGTGTCAAGAGTGACATTGTTAGCGGCGTCGATCATCTGCTGACGCGTCACGGCGCTGATCAGCGCCGCCGCTTCCTCCGGGCGTTTGACATAACCGGCAAACGTCTGCGACAGGTACCACGCCTCCAGCCCGCCAAGGGAATCGGAAAGAGAGCGGTAGCTGTTGCACATGCTGAGTTTTGCCGCATTAACTTCATTATCGTCAAAATTGCCCTTTTTTATTTCTTCCAGCTGGAATAAAATTTCCTCTTTGGCCTTTTCAATATTCTTCGTCTCAACGCCGCTCTGTACAAGCATGATTCCTTTCATGGAAACGTACAGCGCGCTGCAATAGTAGCAAAGGCTGAGCTTTTCACGGACATTCAGAAACAGCTTGGAGTTCGGGGTGCCGCCGAAAAGAGCAACCATCAGCTTGACCGCCTCCACCTGCTCATCCCGAAGGGAGGCCGCGGTGCGGAAGCCGAGAACAAGCTTGGACTGGGCAATATCCATTTTTTCGGTGACTTCATTGACCTGATCCGCTTTTTTGACATTGACGGTCGGACACTCCACCGTGGATCTCTTCCCAAGCTTCTGGAAAGCGTTATAAAACCCTTCATAAACGGGCTTGGGATCACAGTCGCCCAGAACCATGATTTCGATCCTTGCGTTCTGAATCAGATAGCGCCATACCCCGGTCAGTTCCTCACGCTTCAGATTCCTGATATCTTCCTTGCTGCCGTAGCGGCTGATGCCGTACGGTTCGTTCTTACACATGATTTCTTCACAGCGCTGTCTGGCGTAGGTACGCTTGTCATTGAATTCAGAGTCGATCAGTTCAATCGTCTGGCGCTGTTCCTGCTCAAATCCGTCCTTCGGAAAAAAGCCGTCTTCAAACGGCGGGTCAAACAGAACGCTGCACAGCAGCTTCGAGAGCTCCGTAGAGGTGCTCTCCCCCTGCAAAGCATACCGGTCGGCAATTCCGGAAGCATAGAGCGACAGCATCTGGACGTCGCCGATTTTCTGGACGTCGGCGCTCAGATCCGCGCCGTAAAGCTCGGCCAGACGTTCCCCCAGCTTTGTAAAGTCGGGGTATTCCCTGCTGGCGCGGCTGAGAAGGAAAGGCAGAATGGCATTGGAAGCCGCAGCTTCTTTTTGAAGGGGCAGTAAAAAATTAACGGACATGCGCACCGTTTTGAATTTCATATCCCGGACGCTTCTGAAGTTGACGCCGTCACAAACGGAGCGCTGTTCTATCTCTGTCATTCGATTATTCATCTCCATATTAAACTCGGTTAAAATCAAGCTTTATTATATCACAATCCTCTGCTTTAGCAAAGAAATAATATTCTGAATTATTTATGAACATACAAAATTCATGACGTGTCCTGCCGGAATCAGTCGCTTTTCTGTTGCGGTAAAAACAGAATAATGTTATAATATCCGGGAACAAAAAAACGAGGTGGCATTATTGAAAATTAAAAATCAGGCACTGGCCGCGGATTTGGGGCTGGTTTTCGTCACAATCATCTGGGGCAGCGCTTTCGTCGTCGTAAAAAACGCTACCGGCACCGTTCCGACAAGCTACATCATTGCGATCCGTTTCGGGATCGCCGTTTTGCTCATGACTGTTTTTTTCTTCAAAAGGCTGAAAAAAATAGACGCCGACTGTATCAAGTCGGGTGCCATCCTCGGGGTCCTGAGTTTTATCGCCTATTATTTGCAGACAACCGGCATAAAATATACAACGGCGGGCAACAATGCGTTTTTAACGGCCGTCTATGTCGTGGTGGTGCCGTTTCTTTATTGGCTGCTGCGCAATGAAAAGCCGGATCTGTACAATATAGCGGCTGCATTAATATGCATTGCCGGAATCGGGCTTCTGTCGCTGCACGCGGGATTCACCATGAACATCGGGGATATTCTCTCCCTGCTGTGCGGAATCGCTTTCGCTTCACAGATCGTGGGTACCAGTATTTTAACCGAAAAGAATGATCCTATTCTCCTCTCCTACACGCAATTTGCCGTTACCGGAGTGATTGGACTGGCGGTGGCCCTGTGCACGGAAACATTCCCCGCCGATCTGGGAACCGACTCCGTCCTGTCTCTTTTATACATCGGCGTATTCAGCACGTTGATCGCGCTGGTTTTACAGACCGTCTGCCAAAAATACACCCCGCCCGCAAGAGCTTCTCTGATTATGTCGCTGGAATCTCTGTTCGGCTCGGTTTGCGGCATTATCTTTTTACGGGAAGCGCTGACTCCCAAAATCTTAGCCGGCTCCCTGCTGATTCTACTTTCTATTCTGATTTCGGAAACAAAGCCGTCTTTCTTCAGATGGAATCAAAAAAGGACGGAGCTGCAGGAAAACAGCGCGGAATAAACCCATAGAAAACGGAAAACCTTCCGCACGGGGATTTTGCATCCTCTGCGGAAGGCTTTTTGATGCTCACAGCATTTTTTTCAGATATTTTCCGGTATAGGATTCCTTTACTTTCACGATCTGTTCCGGAGTCCCCTTCGCGATGACCTCGCCGCCGCCGTCCCCGCCCTCCGGGCCGAGGTCAATGATATAATCGGCGGTTTTGATCAGGTCCAGATTATGCTCGATGACCACTACGGTGTTTCCGCCGTCCACCAGCTTCTGGAGCACTTCGATCAGCTTGTGGACGTCCGCGATATGAAGTCCGGTGGTGGGTTCGTCCAGAATATAAATCGTTCTGCCCGTGGAGCGCTTGGAAAGCTCTGTGGCCAGCTTGACTCTTTGCGCTTCGCCGCCGGACAGGGTCGTCGCCGGCTGGCCGATCTTGACATAGCCGAGTCCGACGTCCTGCAGCGTCTGCAGCTTGCGGGCAATCCGCGGGATGCTGGAAAAGAACTCCAGACCCTCTTCCACCGTCATCTCCAGCACGTCATAGATGCTTTTGCCCTTATACCTGATCTCCAGCGTTTCCCGGTTATAGCGTTTCCCTTTACAGACATCGCAGGGAACATAGACATCCGGAAGGAAATGCATCTCGATTTTGATGATGCCGTCGCCCTGACAGGCCTCACAGCGGCCGCCCTTCACATTAAAGGAGAACCGGCCGGAATTGAACCCGCGCAGCTTGGCGTCCTGCGTGGAGGCGTACAGCTCGCGGATATCCGTAAAGACGCCGGTATAGGTTGCCGGGTTGGAACGGGGCGTTCTGCCGATGGGCGACTGGTTGATTTCAATCACCTTGTCCAGCTCTGAGATCCCCTTGATTTCTTTAAAAGCGCCGGGACGGGATTTCGCCCCATTCAGCTCCGCTGCCAGGTATTTATATAATATTTCATTGATCAGCGAGGATTTTCCGGAACCGGACACGCCGGTGACACAGACAAATTCCCCGAGCGGGATATCCACGTTCACATTTTTCAGGTTGTTCTGCGACGCGCCGATAATTTTCAGCTTTTTTCCGTTGCCCTTGCGGCGTTCCGCGGGAACCTCGACCTTTTTCACCCCGCTCAGATACTGCCCGGTAATGGATTCCTTGCAGTTGACGATATCGTCCACGCTCCCGTTGAACACCACGTGGCCGCCGTGAATGCCCGCGCCCGGCCCGATATCCACGATATGGTCGGAGGCGCGCATGGTGTCCTCGTCGTGCTCTACGACAATGACGGTGTTTCCCAGGTCCCGCAGCCGCTTCAGCGTGTCAAGGAGCTTGTCGTTGTCGCGCTGGTGCAGGCCGATGCTCGGTTCGTCAAGAATGTAAAGGACTCCCATCAGAGACGAGCCGATCTGCGTGGCCAGACGGATACGCTGGCTTTCTCCGCCGGAAAGCGTGCCGGACGAGCGCGAAAGAGTAAGGTACTCCAGCCCAACGCTCTGCAGGAACCCCAGACGGCTTCTGATCTCCTTCAGGATCGTGTTCGCAATCATGGTATCCCGTTCGGAAAGCTCCAGATGATTGACAAAATCCAGTGCCTGCGTAACCGATTTATCGCAGAAATCGCTGATATTGATGCCGCCCACGGTTACGGCCAGGCTGATCGGGGAAAGGCGCTTGCCATGGCAGGCGTCGCAGGGAATCGCGCTCATATAGGACTCGATTTCCTCTTTGATCCAGTTGCTCTGCGTTTCACGGAAACGCCGCTCAAGATTATTGATGATTCCCTCAAATTCGGTTTTATAGATCCCGCTTCCGTATTCGTTGCTGCGCTCGATCTGTATCTTTTCGCCCTTCGTGCCGTAAAGGAGGATATCGATGATTTCCGGAGGCAGCTTTCCAAGAGGCGTGTCCAGGGAGAAATGATAGTGTTTGGACAGCGCCTTCATATACATGGAGGCGATCGTGCTGCCCTCCATCGCCCATCCGCTGGCCTTCAGGCCGCCCTTGCTGATGGAAAGGGACTTGTCCGGAATAATCAGTCCGGGATCGATTTTCATAAAGACGCCCAGCCCCGTACATTTTGGGCACGCGCCGAACGGATTGTTAAAGGAAAACATGCGCGGAGTAAGCTCCTCCACGCTGATGCCGTGCTCCGGGCAGGCGTAGTTCTGGGAAAAGGTGATATCGTCCCCCCCGGCGACGTTAATTACGATAATTCCGCCGGAAAGCGAGGAAGCCGTCTCGATGGAATCGGACAGGCGGGAGTGGATCGAGGGGTGGATGACCAGCCTGTCGACGATGACCTCGATCGTATGTTTCTTATTTTTTTCAAGCTGAATGGTTTCTGACAGATCATAGAGGCTGCCGTCCACACGCACGCGGACAAAGCCGCTTTTGCGCGCGGCGTCAAACTCTTTGGTATGCTCGCCCTTACGCCCCCGCACCACGGGAGCAAGCACCTGAATCTTCGTTCCCTCTTCCAGATTGAGGATACGGTCGACAATCTGGTCAATGGTCTGCTGTTTGATTTCCCGTCCGCAGATCGGGCAGTGCGGGATTCCGATTCTCGCGTACAAAAGGCGCAGATAGTCGTAAATCTCCGTTACCGTTCCGACCGTGGAACGGGGATTTTTGGAAGTCGTCTTCTGATCGATGGAAATGGCCGGGGAAAGCCCCTCGATGTAATCCACATCCGGCTTTTCCATCTGCCCCAGAAACTGGCGCGCGTAGGAGGAGAGAGATTCCACATAGCGGCGCTGTCCTTCCGCATAGATGGTGTCGAAAGCGAGAGAGGACTTTCCGGAGCCGGAAAGTCCCGTGAAAACAATCAGTTTGTCCCTTGGAATCTCGATATCGATATTTTTCAGATTATGTTCCCTTGCGCCCTTAACAAAAATGTTCTTTGCTGTCATTGATTATAAATTCCTCCGTAGCGTTTCGCCGGCTATTTCTCACCGTTCAGTTGTTTGATTTTGTCACGCAGATAAGCGGCGTGCTCGAATTCGAGCAGCTTCGCAGCCGCCTTCATTTCCTTTGTGAGCTGTTCGATCCTCTGTTTTCTTTCGATCGGGCTCAGACGCTTCTGCTTCTTTCCCTTCTCATCCTCTTTATGAGTGGAGATTTCCAGAATGTCGGAAACCTTTTTCTTGATGGTTTTTGGAATGATCCCGTGTTCCCGGTTATACGCGGTCTGAATGGACCGGCGGCGTTCCGTTTCACGGATAGCGGACTCCATGGACGGAGTGACCGTATCGGCGTACATGATGACCTGTCCCTTCGCGTTGCGCGCGGCGCGGCCGATCGTCTGGATCAGCGAACGCTCGGAACGCAGGAAGCCCTCTTTGTCCGCATCCAGGATGGCTACCAGCGAAACCTCCGGAATATCCAGCCCTTCCCGCAGCAGGTTGATGCCGACCAGCACGTCAAACTCTCCCAGGCGCAGGTCCCGGATAATCTCCATCCGTTCCACAGTATCGATATCATGATGCATATATCTGACGCGGATTCCCATTCCCTCCAGATAGGAGGTGAGGTCTTCCGCCATTTTTTTGGTCAGGGTGGTGATCAGGACGCGCTCTCCGTCGGCGGCTCTCAGGTTGATTTCGGAAATTAGATCGTCAATCTGCCCATCCGTCGGTTTGACGATGATCTCAGGGTCGACCAGTCCGGTCGGACGGATCACCTGTTCCACGACCTGAGCCGATTTTTCTTTTTCCAGATCGCCCGGCGTCGCGCTGACGAAGACGGCCTGATTGACATGGCTGTAAAACTCGTCAAAATTCAGCGGACGGTTGTCAAACGCGGACGGAAGACGGAAACCGAAATCGACCAGCGACTGTTTTCTGGCCCGGTCGCCCGCGTACATGGAGCGGACCTGCGGCAGCGTCACGTGGGACTCGTCCACAAACAGCAGGAAGTCCTTCGGAAAGTAATCCAGAAGGGTGAACGGCGAGCTGCCCGGCGCACGCCCGGATAAAACGCGCGAATAGTTTTCAATGCCTTTGCAGAATCCGATTTCGGCCAGCATTTCCATGTCGTACCGGGTGCGTTCCTGAATTCTCTGCGCCTCAATCAGCTTGCCGTTGGCTTTGAAAAACGCGACCCGTTCTTCCATTTCCCGTTCCAGATCGCCGATGGCGCGCTGCATCTTTTCCCGCGGGACAATATAATGGGACGCCGGATAAATGGCAACGTGCTTTAAGACAGCCTTGAGTTCCCCCGTCAGCGCGTTGATTTCACTGATCCGGTCAATTTCGTCGCCAAAGAATTCCACGCGGATCACCGTATCGTTCGACTGAGCGGGAAAAATCTCCACCACGTCGCCGCGGACCCGGAATTTATTACGGATAAAATTGATGTCGTTCCGTTCATACTGAAGCTCAACGAGCTTGCGCAGTAAGTCGTCTCGGCTCTTCTTCATGCCCGGGCGCAGGGAAATCACCATGGTGCGGTAATCGATCGGGTCGCCCAAGCTGTAAATGCAGGACACGCTGGCAACGATGATGACGTCCCGGCGCTCCGAAAGGGCCGAGGTAGCCGAATGGCGCAGCTTGTCTATTTCATCGTTGATTGAGGAATCTTTTTCAATATAGGTGTCCGTCGTCGCAATATAGGCTTCCGGCTGATAATAATCATAATAGGATACAAAATACTCGACCGCGTTTTCCGGAA